>JBDLIY010000160.1:0-8295 GCA_039714635.1 Planctomycetota bacterium | reverse complement strand
AGGTCAGCTACCGGGAGAAGAAGCAGAAGTCGCTGCAGATCGAGCTCGATGTCGCGAACAAAGAGAAGAGAGGCGCGGAGAAGGGCTTCCGGAACAGCGATCTCTACAAGCACCTGAACCCCGCCGGCGGGGACAACCCGTTCCAGCAACAGGCGGACGCCGTGGCCGCGGTCCTCAACGAGAAGCAGATCGAGCAGGTCCTGCAGGCCGAGGAAGAGGAGCGGCTGCGCAAGGTGCTGCTCGATGAGGGATTCCGGGTTCCGGAGGACGAGGAGAGCGAGGAGAGCGAGGAGGGCTTCCGCCTCCGGAAGCTCGAAGGGACCGGAGAGAACGGAGACCTGTACCGGGACCTGGCGGAGAACCTGACGATCCTCGCCCTGCCGGCCGTGCAGGCCAGCGAGAACGTGAAGGCCCTCCGCGCGCGCCTGCAACTCCGGGAGGACGAACGGTCCCGCCTCCTGGAGCGGTTCACGGAGACGTCCGAAGAGGTGCGCGAGGCGGATCGATACGTGGCCGCGGCCCGGCGGAAGCTCGGCGCGGAGGTCGAGTCGACCATCCTCCGGTTCCTCCTGGCGGGGCAGGACCTGGCGGACGTCATCTCGACCCTCGGTGAGCGCGTCAAGGACCGGCAGGCCGATGCGAAGACGCTGAACGAGGCGTGGGCGGAGCTGGCGGACCTCCAGAGGAAGATCGCGGGCCTTGAGGAGCGGCACGCCACGCTCGAGAGGGAGCGTATGGCCCTGCTGGATCTCAGCACGAAGGAGCGCCAGTCGGGACCGCTGGCCATCGAGAACATCCGCATCGAGCGCCGCGCCCGGATCCAGGACACCCCGATGGTCCACCCGAACACGATGCTGATCATCGTGCTCACGGCGTTCGCGGCCCTCGTGCTCGCGTTCGGCTCCGTCTTCCTCGTGGAGTTCTTCGACGACACGATCAAGACGAAGGACGACTTCGACCGCTACGTCAAGGTGCCGGACCTCGGGTTCATCCCCCGGATCAGCGAGAAGGAGTACAAGCGCCGCGACACGGCGGTTCTCGAGAAGCCGCGCTCCAGTGTCGCGGAGGCGTTCCGCTCCCTGCGGACCGGGATCCTGTTCTCCCGCCGCGACGAGGAGATCCAGTGCTTCCTCGTCTCCTCCGCCGGCCCGGGGGAGGGAAAGACCACGGTCGCCACCAACCTCGCGATCACCATGGCGGAGGCCGGCCGCGGCAAGGTCCTCGTCATCGACGCGGACCTCCGCAAGGCGAGGCTGCACACGGCGCTCGGGATCGAGAACGGGCCGGGCCTGACGAACTGCCTCGTCGGCAGCGCGACGCTCGAGGAGACCGTCCGGCCGACGCCGATCGAGAACCTGTACGCCCTGACGTCCGGGCCGAACCCGCCGAACCCGGCGGAACTGCTCGGCGGCCACCGCATGGCCGAGATCCTCGAGACCGCGCGCGGCGAGTACGGAAAGATCATCATCGACACGCCGCCGCTCGTGGCGGTCACCGACACCTCCCTGCTCGCCCCCCTCGTGCAGGGCATCTTCCTCGTCGTCTCGATGGGGAAGACCTCCTGGCGGCTGATCGAGCGGGCGAGGCAGTCCCTGTCGGCCGTCGGCGAGGAGGTCACCGGCGGGATCGTGAACGACGTCCGCTCTTCCCACCGCGGGTACGGGTACGGCTACGGCTACACGTACGACCGGTACTACGGGAAGGCCGAGGACGCGGAGGAGTAGAGCCCGGTTTCTGCCCGGTCTACTCGTTCAGCACGAACAGGAACACCGCCGCCACCAGCGCTCCCAGCAGCAGGACGCCGCCGAGGATCAACGGGAGGTAGTCGGCGAGGCTCGCCTCCTGCTTCTTCGGACGCCGCGCCGGCGGCGTACCGGCGGCCGGCGGCGGGGTCCGCGCCGCGGGCTGCCGGGGAGGCGGAGACTTCGGAGGAGCCTTCTTCTTCGGCGGCGGCGGGGCCTTCTTCGGCGGCGGGGGAGGCGTCTTCTTCGCCGGCGGCGCGACCGGGCCCGTCTTTGTCACCCCGAGGTCGAGCCCGAGGTCCTTCAGGTCGTTGATCGGGGTCGGGCTGTCGTCCAGGTTGTCGAGGAGGTTCTCGGAGGGGTTCCGGTAGCGGATCTCCGTGTGGCCGACGGCGATGATGTCCCCGTCCTTCAGCGGCTTCGAAGCGCGCTTGTCGAGCCGCTCCGCGTTTTTCAGCACCCCGTTCTTGCTGCCGAGATCGAGGAGCGTGGCGTCGTTGCCCTTCCGGCGGACCATCGCGTGTTTCCGGGAGATCGACCAGTGCGACAGGATGAGGTCGCAGTCCTGCTCGCGGCCGATCCGGTACTCCGCGTCGTCGTCGGTCAGATCGAGCCGCGCGCCCTCGTCGTCGTCGTTCAGCACTTCGAGGTAGGGAGGCGGCTCGTCGTCGCCGGTCAGGGTGCCGAGGACCTCCTTCACCATCTTCATGGCCACCATGGCCGTCTTCTCGGTGGAGGTGTCGTCGAGCTTCAGGCGGGGCTTCGCCACCACGACGTGGTACTCGCCGATCGTCAGTTCCGCGCCGTCCGGGATCGGGAGCTTCCTGTTGGGAGCGACCCGCTCGCCGTTCATCAGCGTGCCGAGGGGGGACCCGAGGTCGATGAGACAGGGAGCCCCGTCCTCATCGACGATCCGGGCGTGTTCCGCGGAGACCTGCATGTCCGGGATCTGGACGTCGTTCTGGCTGTGCCGGCCGATCGTGACGAGATCCTGCTTGAACTCCAGGTCGTACGCGCGCGGCTTGCCGTCGACATCGCAGTGAACGGTGACTTTCAGATCCACGTCTAATTTCTCCTGCCCGGTGCTCCGGGCCTCGAAGGACGCCGAATTCTAGCCCGACCTTCTCCCCGGGTTGCACGGTTTCCGCCGGCCCTCGGGGCCGGGTCCTGCGTTGATGCTCGTCGGAGACCCGCCCGGCCGGGATCCGGGCACCTTTCCGGCTCGGGAGGTATCATCCGGTTCATGCGTGTACGAACCTTCTTCCTCTGGATCAGCCCCCTGGTCCTGGCTTCGCTGCTCCTGTCCATGCTCACCCTCAAAGCCCTCGGGTCGAGGAGCGAGCGGACCTGGTGGAGCGACGGCGTCGAGAACCGCCTGCGCCAGCTCGTGGGCCGGGATTACGTGGACGACATCGGCGAGGAAGAGGAGCGCGAACTGTTCTACGGGGCCATGGAGGCCTACTTGCAGGGGCTCGACGAGTACTGCACGTTCTACGATCCCGAAGAGCGGAAGGCGATGGAGGAGGGCACGACCGGGAAGTTCGGGGGAATCGGCGTCCAGATCGCCTCCGGAGACGACGAGTCGGGGCTGCTCATCACCGGGATCCGGGACGACGATCCCGCCGACCGGGCCGGCGTGAGGCTCGGGGACCGCATCGTGGCCGTGGACGGCGTCGGGATCGGGGATGTCCCCGGCGACGAGTTCATCGGACGGATCCGGGGGGATCCGGGCACGGAGGTGAGCCTCGGCCTGCTCCGCGACGGGGAGCGGATCGAGCTGGCGATGGATCGCGCCGACATCAAGGTGGACTCGGTCGTCGGCGTAGAGATGGTGGACGAGGAGAAGAAGATCGGCTACCTGCGGATCGTCTCCTTCTCGGAAAAGACCGGGCCGGACGCGGCGGCGGCCCTGACCCGGCTGCTGGGTCGCGGGGCGAAGTCCTTCATCCTGGACCTCCGGATGAACACCGGCGGCGTCCTGGAGAACGGGGCTGTCGCCCTCGTGGACCTGTTCCTCCCCACGGGTCCGATCGTCAGGACTCACGGCCGCTCACGGAGCTCCCGGACCGTGTACCAGGCGAACCGGGCGGGAACCCTGGCGCCGACGGAGCCGCTGGTCGTCCTCGTCGACGGGCTGTCCGCCAGCGCGGCGGAGGTCGTCGCGGGAGCGTTCCAGGACCACCGGCGCGGCCTCCTGCTCGGGGAGCGGACCTACGGCAAGTTCCTCGTCCAGTCGATCCACCGGCTGCCGGAGATCGACGCCGCGTTCCAGCTCACCACCGCGCGGTACTACACGCCGTTCGGCCGGGCGCTCCAGCGCCGGAGCCCCCACCGGATCCGGGGCGGCCTCCTGCCCGACGTCCTGGTGCCGCGCACCACCGCCCTCACCCGCGACCTCCTGGCCCGGTTCGGGCGCCAGCACGGGCTTCACATGCAGGTCCTCGATGAGCCGGAGGACGTTCCCGATCCGCAGCTCGAGCGGGCCGTGGCCCTGCTGCGTGGGGCGCGGCACTAGTGCTCGTCCTCGGCATCGACACCTCGTGCGACGAGACCGCGGCGGCCGTGGTCGAGGACGGCCGCGTCATGCGGAGCAACGTCGTCTCGTCCCAGATCCCGCTCCACGCGCGCTTCGGCGGCGTGGTCCCCGAGATCGCCTGCCGGGCGCACACCGAGAACGTCACCGGCGTGATCCGGAGGGCGCTCGACGACGCGGGGATCGGCTTTGCCGACCTCGACGGCGTCGCGGTGACGAACCGCCCGGGCCTGATCGGGGCGCTCCTCGTCGGACTCAGCGCCGCGAAGGCGGTGGCGCTCGCCCACGACCTGCCCCTCGTCGGTGTGAACCACATCGAGGCGCACGTCTTCTCCTCCGTCCTGTCCGGCGAGGAGGTGCCCCTGCCCACGGTCGCGCTCGTCGTCTCCGGCGGCCACACGTCCCTCTTCGTCGTCCGCGACGTCGGGGAGATGGAGGAGATCGGCAAGACGATGGACGACGCCGCGGGCGAGGCGTTCGACAAGGCGGCGGCCGTCCTCGGGCTCGGTTATCCGGGCGGGCCGGCGATCCAGAAGGCGGCGGAGACGGGGGACCGGAACGCGGTGCCGTTCAAGCGGCCCTACCTCTCGAAGGACTCGCTCGACTTCTCGTTCTCGGGCATAAAGACGTCGCTGCTCTACCGGGCCCGCGGCCAGAACCGGCGCCGGGGGGACGGCGACCTCCGCGACGACATCCACGTCCCCGACATGGCGGCCTCGTTCCAGGAGACCGTCGTCGCCGTGCTCGTGAGGAAGGCGATGACCGCGGCGGAGACGACCGGAATCCGGCACGTCGTCCTCGGCGGGGGCGTGACCGCGAACGCCCGCCTGCGGGAGCGGATCGCCGAAGAGGCGGCGTCGCGCGGAATCGGGCTCACACTTCCCCCGCCGGCGTTCTGCACGGACAATGCGGCGATGGTCGCGGTCGTGGGGTCACGGCGACTCGCCGCGGGAGCGAGGGACTCGCTCGACCTGGACGCCTTCTCGAGGATGACCTGATGGACCGCCAGACGATCGAGAACCTCCTCCGGGAGGTCCGGGACGGCGCGACGAGCCCGGAGGACGCGCTCGACGCCCTGAAGGACCTGCCGTTCGCGGACCTCGGCGTGGCCCGCGTCGACACGCACCGGTCTCTCCGCTGCGGCTTTCCGGAGGTGATCTTCTGCCAGGGGAAGCGCCCCGAAGACGTCCGGAAGATCGCGGAGCGCCTCCTCGAGGACGGCTCGCGCCTCCTCGCGACGCGCGCGGACCGGGAGATCTTCACCGCGATCCGCGAGGTGGCCGCCGACGCGGAGTGGAACGACCGCGCCCGTTGCGTGACGGTCGTCCGCGACCCGAAACCGGCCACCGGCCTGGTCGTCGTCCTGTCCGCCGGTACGGCCGACATCCCCGTCGCCGAGGAGGCGGTCGTGACGGCGACGATGCTCGGCGCGGAGGTCGAGACGGTCTACGACTGCGGCGTCGCCGGGATCCACCGCCTGCTGGCGGAGCGGGAGCGACTGGACCGCGCCAACGCCCTCGTGGTCGTCGCGGGGATGGAGGGCGCGCTGGCGTCCGTCGTGGGCGGGCTGACCGACCGGCCCGTCTTCGCCGTGCCGACGAGCATCGGCTACGGCGCGTCGTTCTCGGGTCTCGCGCCGCTGCTCACCATGTTGAACACCTGCGCATCGGGAGTCTCCGTGCTGAACATCGACAACGGCTTCGGCGCCGGCTACTCGGCCGCCCTCGTGAACCGCCTCGTGGTCTCCAACCGGAGCGGATCGTGAGAGGCCCCGAGGCCCGGCTGGCCCTCGAGGACGGCACCGTCTACGAGGGCACCGGCTTCGGCGCGGAAGGAGTGCGCACCGGCGAGGTCGTCTTCACGACGTCGATGGCCGGCTACCAGGAGATCCTCACCGACCCCTCCTACTGCGGGCAGATCATCACGATGACCTACCCGCTGATCGGGAACTACGGCGTGGTGGCGGACGACCTGGAGTCGGATCGCGTGCGGGCCCGGGGGTTCGTCGTCCGGGAACTCTCCCGCGTCCCCTCGAACTTCCGGTCCGAGGGCGATCTCGACTCGTGGCTCGCGGAGCGGGACGTCGTCGCCATCGAGGGCGTCGACACCCGGGCCCTCACGCGCCGGATCCGCTCCGAGGGGGCGATGCGCGCGGCGCTCGGCCCGGCCTCGCTCGGTCGCGACGAACTCGTGGACCGCGCCCGGGCGGCACCGAAGATGGCCGGGCAGGATCTCGTACAGGAGGTCACGCGGGAGACGCCGCTCGCCTGGACCGAGGGGTTCGCCGCGTTCGGCGATCCGATGGGGCTCGAGCCGGAAAGCGGCGAGCGCTACCGGATCACGGCGGTCGACTACGGCGTGAAGTGGAACATCCTCCGCCACCTCGTCCACGCGGGCTTCGACGTCACGGTGGTGCCGGCGACGATGCCGGCGGAGGAGATCCTCGCCGCGTCGCCGGACGGCGTCTTCCTCAGCAACGGCCCCGGCGACCCGGCGGCGGTCACCTACGGGATCGAGACGGTGAAGGGGCTCCTCGGGAAGGTCCCGATGTTCGGGATCTGCCTCGGCCACCAGATCATGGCGCTGGCGATGGGCGCGAAGACGTTCAAGCTGCCCTTCGGCCACCGGGGCGGCAACCAGCCGGTGATGGACAAAACGACCGGCAAGGTGGAGATCACCTCCCAGAACCACGGCTTCGCGGTGGACGCAGCGTTCTTCGACGATCCCGCCGTGGAACTGACCCACGTGAACCTGAACGACGAGACGGTGGAGGGCCTTGGCCACCGCGACCTCCCGGCGTTCTCGGTCCAGTACCACCCCGAGGCCAGTCCCGGGCCGCATGACGCCTCGTACCTGTTCCAGCGCTTCCGGGAGCTGATCCGTGAGGCGTAGCGCGGCTCCTCTCACCGTCGCGCTGCTCCTCGCCGCCTGCGGTGCGGACCCCGATCTCTCCGCGACGGAGTTCGCCGTCCGGGTGCTCGACCCCGGGACGCAGCCCGGGCGGGAGGTCGTCTACACCTTCCCGGACGACGACTGGCCGACGCTCCACGTCGTCGTCCTGGTCGACGCCAGGTGGACGGCCGGCGACCGGGTGGACCAGCCGGCGCCCCGGCTTCGGGGCCGGTTCCCCGTGGACGTCCGCACCCGCCCCCGTCCCGACGGTGGCGCCGTGGCCACGGTGACGGTGGGGGAGCCGGCCCGCGAGCTGGCGGGCTGCCGTGAGTTCTCGGGCGAGATCCACTGGGGACCCCGGGGCCGCGTGGAGAGCTTCTCCCTCTCGGTCCCCGACGGCACTCCGCCGGCCGCGGCGGCGCTGAAGGGGGCGCTGCTCGAGCGCCTGCGGCGACTCCTCCCTCCGCTGCCGGAGGGGCGGGTCGGCGTCGGCGCCCGCTGGAAGGTCGTCCGGCCCGGCCCCCTCGTCGAGGTGACGACGTGCCGCCTCGTGCAGCTCCGGAGGGACCGGATGCGGATCTCGTTCCGGATCGCCGGGGCCGCGCCGGAGGGAGGTGCGACGATGGCCGGCGAGGGCGTGATGGCGTTGACGTACGCCTCGTTCTACGTGACGGGCGAGGAGAAGCTCACGCACACCGAGGCCCGTGCGGTGGACGACGGCGAGAAGCACCAGCGGGTGACCCGCGTCCTGCGGGTCCGGACTTCGATTGCGGATTGATTCCCCCAGGTAAGGGCCTCGAACCCTCAGCCACCGGCAGCCCCGCCGCCCGGAGGCGCATCGGACACGCCCGGGCCGGGACCCGCACGGCCCCGCTCGTCCACTGGCAGCAGCCGACGCTTTCTGATTCCCCCGGGTGGGGGTCGAAAACCCCTCAGCCACCGGCAGCCCCGCCGCGCGGAGGCGGCATCGGACACACCCGGGCCGGGAACCGCCCGGCCCCGCTCGTCCACTGGCAGCAGCCGCCGCTTTCTGATTCCCCCGGGTGGGGGTCGAAACCCCCTCAGCCACCGGCAGCCCCGCCGCGCGGAGGCGGCATCGGACACACCCGGGCCGGGAACCGCCCGGCC
>JBDLIY010000159.1:0-8363 GCA_039714635.1 Planctomycetota bacterium | reverse complement strand
GCTAGCAGGTGGGGGTGACAACCTTCGGCGGCCCCGGCGCGATTTCCAAAAAAAAGTTCGGTGACGGCCGTCGGGCGTCAGGGAGTCCCGCCGTCGGAGGTGTCGGGCCGGGGCGATCGCGGTGAAACGGTCCTGACACCGTTTGATGCGTCTGTGATGCGCCGGGGCGATCGCGGTGAAACGGTCCTGACACCGCTTGATGACGATGTGGCCTGAGTCAGCGCTTCTTCCGGTACTTCTCGTTCAGCGTTTCGCCCTTCGCGCACCTCTCGACCGTCGCGGCGATCCGCTTCTCCCGCGTCGCGTCGCGCTTCGCGGACGTGACCCACTCGATGTACTCGCGGCGGTAGCCCGGGGCCAGGCCTTCGAAGTACTTCGCCGCAGTCGGGGCCGCCTTCAGCGCCTTCGAGAGGTCCGCCGGCATGCGGGCTGGCGGTTTCTTCACCGCGACCTTCGCGCCGGAGATGTTCAGCTTCACCGCCTCCTTCACGTAGGCCTTCACGGCCGTCGCGGGGATCTCCCCGACCGAGGCGAACTTCAAGGACCGCGACCCCTTGTCGTCCGCCGCGTCCCGGAAGAGGCCCTTCGCGTCCTTCATCAGCGATCCCTTGAAGAAGTGCAGGCTCACGTGCCTCTTGAACGCGCCGATCCCGCAGACCATGCCCTCCCGGTGGAAGTTGGGGCCCCACTTCCAGTCCTCGACGATCTTCGGATCGGCGGCGTGGATCAGCTCGCGGAGGCGTTCGCAGATCGGGCGGGCGAAGTCGGCGGCCTTCGCGATGTAGGCGTCGATGCGCTCGGGAGCATCTTCTCGGATCTTCGGCATGGGGACAGGTTAGCGGACGTCCTCAGTCGATGACGATCATCTCGCCGACCTCGTCGGCCGGGAGGCGGACCGCCTTTGTTCGGATCGCTCTCACGACCACGTCGTAGAGTTCCAGCGCGACGGGCGGGAAGGTGATGAGGTTGTCGTCCTCGAGGACCCCGCGGTACGAGGGGGCGAGACTCGGCTTGCCCGCCCGGTCGGCGAGGGTGGCCCTCAGGGCACCCGGCACGGAACCGCCCTTCCGGAGCACGCGGAACTGCAGCACCCGCGACTCGTTCAGCCGCAGGACGGTCGGCTCTTCGGCGTCGAACGGGCGGAATTCCGCGATCTGCCCTCCGGCTCCCGTCGACGTGTCGAGCGCGACGATCCGGTACGTCCGATCCGCGGGGAGGCGTCCGGCGAAGACGCGTCCCGTCTCGTCTCCGATCAGGCTCTGGTAGCGGCCGGAAACGTGGAGATACGCCCGTGGGAACGGAGAGGGCTTTCCATCGGGACGCGTGACCAGGACGCTGGCGTTTCGATACCGGATCCCGGGGGCGTCGAGGACGAGAGTGGATCCCGTCTTCAGCGACCGCCGGACATTCGCTACCGGCACGGTCAGGACGACCTCCCGGCGACCCGCCAGTCTGACCCCGAAGATGAGAGATGAACCTGCCGGCCAGGGCCAGCCGTCGGCGTCAGTATGCAGCACAAGCCGGCGGGGACGGCGGCCGTCCGGATCGAGGACCGTTGTTCCCGGTGTCTCCTTCCACTGACCCGAGAGATACGGCAGGTCACTCCCTTCCACTTCCTTGAGATTGCAGGAGACGCGATCCGGAACCGCCGGAGACCCGGAAACATGCACGAGGACGGGGATCGAACCGAGACGCTTCGCTTCCCCGCGGCTCACGAGATGGACGAGGAACGGCGTTTCCCGGAGTACCGGCGGGCGCTCCTCGACCATCCAGTGGTCGTGGCAGACGGTTCCCCGGTCCGAGATCCAGGCGGCCGTCACCGACGCGATGCATCCGGCGGAGACATCTTCGTCGTCGCGGGCGAGCCAGAAGTGCGAGCGGCCGCGTCCCCGACGGTCTGTGACGCAATCGAGGACCCCGCCGTCGCCGTCGGCGATGTGCAGCCGGATCCGTGCGCCCGAGACCGGAAGACCGGCGTCGTTCCGGCACGCGACGTCGAGACGGTGCGCCTGCCCGATGCGCGGCACGGCGATTTCGAGGGGCCGGTGCCTCAGGACGTGGGCCCGTTCGAGAGGGAAGCGGATGGTGCCGCGTTCGATCGACAGGTCGAGGCACGCCCAGCCTCTCCAGGGTGGCCAGAGCGGCCGGACCATCCCGTCCGCCTCGGACCGGCCCTCATCGAAGATCTCGCCCTGAGCGTCCAGCATGACGACCGTCTGGTCTGCGACGGGCGTGCCGTCGTCCCGCCACCGGAGCCGGATCGCAGGCCCGGGCCGATCGGGCAGGACGACCTCGTGCCGCCCGTCGAATCCCTCCCGCCGGACGTGGACCTGCACGTACTCCCTCCCGGGAGCGGCGAGGTGCAGGCCGAGCCGCCACGTCCCGGCCGGCATCGATGGGTCCAGCGGGATCGAGAAAGACCCATCCTTCGCGGACGGTTCGCCCGTCACGCCCCAGAGAATGGCGATTGCGCCTACGACCGGTTGCCCTTCCGCGTCGACGACCCTGCCCCCATACCGGATCTCGCGCGGGGCGGGGATCGGTTCGGTCGAGACTCCGGCGGGGCGGCGGTCCGGCGAATCAGCGGAGGGGGTGGTGTCTACGCTGGAATTGCCCTGACTCCGTATGGAGGAGACGTTGGAGGTTCGTGGTGGTGGGGGGGCTTCGGCCGGTTCGTCGTGGAACGTGAACCACGCCAGCAGACAAAGCAGAAGGAGCCCCGCCACACAAATGACGAGGCCCCTTCTCGTGGCCCTTGTTTCCACCTTCAGATCATACCATCGGTTGACCATCCGGTGGACGGGGGGCCGCGGTTTCCGGAACTATTCCTCCCGGCCCGCGATCGCCGACTGCGCCGCCGCCAGGCGCGCGATCGGCACGCGGAACGGGGAGCAGGAGACGTAGTCCATGCCGACGGCGTGGCAGAAACGGATCGAAGCCGGGTCGCCGCCGTGCTCGCCGCAGATGCCGACCTTCAAGTCCGGCTTCGTGCGGCGGCCGCCCTTGACGCCCGCCTCGACCAGCATCCCGACGCCCTCGACGTCCAGACTGACGAACGGGTCCTCGGGGAGGATCTTCTTGCCGACGTACTCCGGCAGGAAGACGCCCGCGTCGTCACGGCTGTAGCCGAAGGCCATCTGCGTCAGGTCGTTCGTGCCGAACGAGAAGAAGTCGGCGTACTCCGCCACCGCGCCCGCGGTCAGCGCCGCGCGTGGGATCTCGATCATCGTGCCGCAGAGGTAGTCGAGGATGCCCTCGGTCTCGAAGACCTCCTGCATCACGCGCTCGGTCAGCTCGCGCAGGAACTTCAGCTCCGCCGCGGTGCCGATCAGCGGGATCATGATCTCGGGGTAGACCGTCACGCCCTGCTTCTGGACGTTGCAGCTGGCCTCGCCGATCGCACGGACCTGCATCTCGTAGATCTCGGGGTAGGTGATGCCGAGGCGGCAGCCACGGTGGCCGAGCATCGGGTTGAACTCCTTCAGCATCTCGACCTTTTCCCTCACGCGGTCGATCGTGATGCCCATCCGGTCGGCCATCTGCTGCTGCGCCTCCTCCTCGATGGGGAGGAACTCGTGCAGCGGCGGGTCGAGCAGCCGGATCGTGACCGGGAGCCCGTCCATCGCCGTGAAGATGCCCTCGAAGTCCTCGCGCTGCATCGGGAGCAGGTGCGTCAGCGCCTCGCGGCGGCCGGCTTCGTCGTCCGCGAGGATCATCTCGCGCACGGCCGGGATCCGGTCCTCGCCGAAGAACATGTGCTCCGTGCGGCAGAGGCCGATGCCCTCGGCGCCGAAGCCGCGGGCGCGCTCGCTGTCCTCGGGCGTGTCGGCGTTCGTGCGGACGCCGAGCGTCCGGGCGCCGTCGGCCCAGGCGAGGAGCTTGTCGATGTTGCCGGAGAGCGTCGGCTGGATCGTCTCGACCTGGCCGAGCATGACCTGGCCCTCCGACCCGTCGATGCTGATCCAGTCACCTTCCGCGATGACGGTGTCGGTGCCCTCGACGGTCGCCTGGTCGGCGCCCACGTTGAGCTTGCCGCAGCCCGCCACACAGGGCGTGCCCATTCCGCGCGCCACGACCGCCGCGTGGGAGGTCATGCCGCCGCGCGACGTCAGGATGCCCTTCGCCGCGTGCATGCCGCCGATGTCCTCGGGGCTGGTCTCGGACCGGACGAGGATGACGGCCTCGCCCTTCTCCGCCCACTCCTCGGCCTCGTCGGCGGTGAAGACCGCGCGCCCCACGGCCGCGCCGGGAGAGGCGGAGAGGCCCTGCGCCACGACGTTGCGCTCGGCCTGCGGGTCGAACATCGGGTGGAGCAGCTGGTCGAGCTGGTCCGGGTCGACGCGCATCAGCGCGGTCTCGCGGTCGATCATGCCCTCTTCGCACATCTCGACGGCGATCCGGACGGCGGCCATGGCGGTCCGCTTCCCGGTCCGCGTCTGGAGCATGAAGAACTCGCCGTTCTCGATCGTGAACTCGAGGTCCTGGATGTCGAGGTAGTGCTTCTCGAGGATGTCCTTGATCTCGAGGAGGCGGGCGTGGTTCGCCGGCTGGATGTCCTTCAGCTGGATGATCGGGAGCGGCGTCCGGATGCCGGCCACCACGTCCTCACCCTGCGCGTTCATCAGGAACTCGCCGTAGAAGACGTCCTCGCCGGTCGCCGGGTCGCGGGTGAAGGCGACGCCGGTGCCGGACTGCTCGCCGAGGTTCCCGTAGACCATCGTCTGGACGTTGACCGCGGTGCCGAGCAGGCCCGTGATCTTGTTGATCTCGCGGTACTTCACGGCGCGCCGGACCATCCAGGAGGCGTAGACGGCGTTGATCGACTTCTTCAGCTGCTCCTTCGGGTCGGAGGGGAACTCCTCGCCGGTGTGAGCCTTGTAGATCTCCATGTACTGCGAGGTGAGGGCCTTGAGGTCCCCGGCCGAGAGGTCGGTGTCGTTCTCGACGCCCCGGTCGGCCTTCATCGCCGTGAGGGCTTCCTCGAAGTGCTCGTGGTCGACGCCCATGACCACGTCGCCGAACATGTTCACGAGGCGGCGGTAGAGGTCCCAGACGAACCGCTCGTTGCCCGTGAGCTCGATCATGCTCTCGGCGACCTGGCTGTTCAGGCCGAGGTTCAGGACCGTGTCCATCATGCCCGGCATGGAGACCGCGGCGCCGGAGCGGCAGGAGAGGAGGAGGGGCGCCTCGGCGTCACCGAACTTCTTGCCGGTGGTCGCCTCGAGCGCCGCGACGGCCGAATCGACCTCGTCCCAGAAACCGTCCGGGTAGGACTGGTCCCCGTCCCAGTACTCCTTGCAGACCTCGGTCGTGAGGGTGAAGCCCGGAGGTACCGGAAGGCCGATCCTGGCCATCTCGGCCAGGTTCGCACCCTTGCCACCGAGGAGTTCCTTCATTCCGGCGTCGCCGTCCGCGACTCCGCCACCGAACGCATACGCATAACGTCCCATCAACTGCTCCTGCCCAACTCGGGGCTGAAAAATGTCGTGTCCGGGTCGCCCCGGCTCTTTCGATTCCGGTCCTTCGTCTAGGGCTGTGCTTCCTGCGGGCCCATCAGCGCCTTCAACTCCTCCGGCAGGTCCGGGATGTCGAAGAGGAACCACTCGCGGTGGAAGCGAAGCTCGTGAATCTCCTCCGGCGTGGTGATCCCCGCCGCGCTCGCGTCGTAGGGGTGGCGCAGGCCGACCTGCCCCTCATCGTCCACCGCCAGCATCTTCGTCCACTCGATCTCGTCCACGAACGCCGTGCGCCCGTAGGGAGGGCCGAGGTCCGCCTCGAGGCGCGTGATCGGCACCTGGATCAGGAAGAAGTTCACCGTCCGCCCGTAGGCGGTCACGGGCAGGCGGGCCAACCGCAACCCCGCGTGCTCTCCGTACGTGACCTCCCCGACCTCGGCGTCCTCGACGACCGACGCCAGCCGGTCGAAGTCGTCCTTCCTCAACTCGTACGCGGCCACGAACTCCCGGAGGTCCGAGACGCCCAGACGCCGGCGGAACTCCGGTGTCAGGCTCTCGTACAGGAGGACGGGTTCCTCGCCGAGCAGCGCGGCCCGGATCAGGCGATACGCGTCCTCCGGGGTCTCCCGGGATTCCGGGTAGATCTCGTAGTGCGTCCGGCAGCATCCCGTGAGGACGAGGAACGCAAACAGGCTGAGAAGGGAAGCTCGCATCGTTTCGCCGGCGAGGGAACGCCGGTCCCTGACGGAAGCTCGTTATCCTATACGGGGCGCCCGCGAATCCCAATCAAAGCGCGACAAAGCGCGGGATTCCGGGGTTGTTTGAAATGACTTGACCCTTCTTTTCGGCCGGTGCTAGCCTTCGGCCGGAAAGCGGACAACGAGAGGTACCGGGACGTTACATGCTGCAGCCAGTGGGCGAGCGGGGCCGTCCGGTTCCCGACCCGGCCGTGTCCGGCGCCACTACCGGGTCGCCGGACTGCAGGTGGCTGTAGGATGTGATGACCCCAACGAGAGGTGTTGTCAGAGGGGGCGCCAGGCGCCCCTTTATTGAATCACTCATGCCAGAACGCAAAAAGCTGGGCGAAATCCTGGTGGAGATGGGATCGGTGACGGACGAACACGTCCACGCCGCCCTGCTCCACTCACGGAAAAAGCAGATGAAGATCGGCGAGGCGCTCGTCGATCTCGGTCACGCGGACGAGGACCAGGTCACCCGGGCCCTCTGCCGCCAGATCGGGCTGCCCTTCGTCGACCTGAAGAAGGGGCGACTCGCTCCCCAGGCCGTCGAGGCGATTCCCGCCGAGGTGGTCCGCGAGCAGCGGATCGTCCCGGTCAAGGTCTCCGGAAACACGGTGATCGTCGCGCTCGACGACCCCGACAACTCCTGGATGCTGGACGACCTGCGGTTCCAGCTGAACGTGGACCTCCGGCCCGCGATCGCCTCTCCCGGCGGGATCCGCCACGCGCTGGCGACCTACTGGCAGATCGGCTCGATCGAGGAGGAGGAGGGCGCGGGCAACGAGATCGAAGACGCCCTCTCGGCCGACGTCTCCGCCGACGACGCCCCGGTGGTGAGGCTGGTCGACAAGATCATCCGCGACGCCGTGCGCGGGCGGGTCTCCGACATCCACGTGGAGCCGCTGGTGAACCGCGTGCGCGTGCGGTACCGCCTCGACGGCCACTGCGCCGAGGTCCAGTCGATCCCCAAGTCGCTCCAGGGCCCGGTGCTCTCCCGCCTGAAGATCATGTCCGACATGGACATGGCGGAGAAGCGGCGGCCCCAGGACGGCCGTATCGCGATGTCCGTGGACAGCCGGGACATCGACTTCCGTGTCTCGGCGCTGCCGGCCTACCACGGAGAGTCGATCGTCCTGCGTATCCTCGACCGGGAGTACGGGCTCGTCACGCTGCCGGAGCTGGGCTTCGACGCGTCCGACCACGCCCGCTTCGAGCGGCTGATCCGGCGGCCGAACGGCATCTTCCTGGTGACGGGGCCGACCGGCTCCGGGAAGACGACGTCGCTGTACGCGGCGCTGCGCGAGCTGAACCGGCCCGACGTCAAGATCCTGACCGCCGAGAACCCGGTGGAGTACAACATCTCCGGGATCAACCAGAGCGACGTCAAGGCGGGGATCGGGCTGACGTTCTCCCGGATCCTGCGCTCCATGCTGCGCCAGGCGCCGGACATCATCCTCGTCGGTGAGATCCGCGACCTGGAGACGGCGGAGATCGCGATCCAGGCGGCCCTCACCGGCCACCTCGTGTTCTCCACGCTCCACACGAACGACGCGCCGTCGGCGATCACCCGGCTCGTGGACATGGGGGTGAAGCGCTTCCTCGTCTCGACGGCCGTCATGGCGGTCATGGCGCAGCGCCTCGTCCGCCGGCTGTGCGAGAAGTGCAAGGAGCCCGTGGAGCCGGAGGCGTTCCAGCTCCGGGCCGCCGGGCTCACGCCGGAGCGGCTGGAGGACAAGACGATCTACCGTGCCGTCGGATGCGACGAGTGCCAGGGGATCGGGTACAAGGGACGGGTCGGGATCTTCGAACTCTTCGAGATGGACACGAGTCTGCGGGAGTTGTGTTTCCGCGGGGGCTCGACGCTCGACATCACGAACCAGGCCCGCGCATCGGGCGGGCTGGTGACGCTCCTCGACGACGGGGTGCGGAAGGTGCTCCAGGGGGTCACGACCCTCGACGAGATCCTGGCGGCGACCGTCAACGAGGCCGGGCAGGCCGCGGACTGACGGGGGAGGCAACGAGAGTGGCGCCGGACATCCACAAGCTCCTGGACCTGATGATCCGCGAGGGCGGTTCCGACCTGCACCTGTCGGTCGGCATCCCGCCCCGGATCCGGATCCACGGACGAATGCGCGACGTGAAGCTCGGCGGTGACGCGGCGGGGCTC
>JBDLIY010000158.1:0-8390 GCA_039714635.1 Planctomycetota bacterium | reverse complement strand
GTGCAGCAGGAAGTTCTGTGAGCCGGTCAGGACGAAGCGGCCCGGCGTTGCGTCCTCGTCCACCAGGGTCTGGATGTAGGAGAAGAGGTCCGGTGCCCTCTGTACCTCGTCGAGAACGGCGGGTCCCGCGAGACCGGCCAGGAAACCTCGGGGATCTTCGACGGCCCGGGCCCGTCGGTCCGACGGCTCCAGGGAGACGTATTCGTGATCCGGAAATCCGTCGTGCGCCTCTGAGCCCTACCGCTTGACTTCGTCGCGCCGGAGCTTCCGGGAGAGCTTGTCGATGACCTGGGTCTCGATCTGGCGGACGCGCTCGCGGGTCAGGCCGACCATCTCGCCGATCTGCTTCAGCGTCATCTGGTCCCGGTTCCCGATGCCGAAGCGGTACTGGATGATCTTCGTCTCGCGCTCGTCCAGTTCGTCCATCAGCTCCCGGACGCGCTCCACCAGCGACGACTGGAGGACGACCTCCTCCGGCGACTGCGCGCGCTGGTCCTGGATCGCGTCCGTGCCCTCGAGGATGCTGTCGAGGCTCACCGACTGGCCGGCCGTGTCGTCGGCCCGCATCGCGCGGCGGATCAGGTGCTGCTGCTTCGGCTCCAGCTCCAGCCGGTCCGCGATCTCCTCGATCGTCGGCTGGCGGCCGAGCTCCGCCGTGAGCTCCATGTTGGCGTGCTTCCAGCGGGAGATGATCTCGACCATGTAGGACGGGATCCGCACCGTTTTCGACGTGTTCACGAGCGCGCGGCGGATCGACTGCTTGATCCACCAGGTCGCGTACGTCGAGAAACGGCACTCCTCCGCGGGGTTGAAGCGCTCCACCGCCTTCAGGAGGCCGACGTTCCCCTCCTCGATCAGGTCCATGAAGGAGAGGCCGCGGTTCATGTAGTGCTTCGCGATCGAGACGACGAGGCGGAGGTTCGCGCGGACCATGTGCTCGAAGGCCAGGCGGCGTTCGTGCTCCTCCATCATCGGGTCGGTGCTGCGAATCGTCGACGCGAGCTCCTTCTCCTCATCGGCGGTGAGGAGGGAGACCCGATTGATCTCCTTCAGGTACGTCTCGAGGGCGGGTTCCTTGGAGAACTTCACGATTCCAGTAACGGCCAGACGGCCTCAAAACGTGAGGCCTCGTCGAAAAAAAGGGTCTGTCCTGCCCGGGAAGCGCCGTCGTTATAGGTCTCGGGGACACGACGGTCAAGCAACGGGGAACGTCTCAGCGGCCGAGGATCACCCGCCCCGCCGTCCGCAGCAGGATCTCGACGTCGTAGATCAGCGACCACCGCTCCAGGTAGATCAGATCGTACCGGAGCCGCTCGGAGAGATCGGTGTCGCCCCGCAGCCCCTTCACCTGCGCGAGGCCGGTCAGGCCCGCGGGAATCCGGAGCCGCAGCATGTAGCCCGGCAGGTCCTTCCGGAACTCCTCGATGAAGACGGGTCGCTCCGGCCGGGGGCCCACGAGGCTCATCTCCCCCTTCAGGACGTTGAGGAGCTGCGGCAACTCGTCGAGCGAGAAGCGGCGGAGGATCCGGCCGATCCCCGTCGTCCGGTCGTCGTTCTCCCGCGACCAGACCGCGCCGTCCCCCTCCGCGTCCCGGCGCATCGTCCGGAGCTTCAGGATCGGGAACCGCCGCCCGTCCAGGCCCATCCGCTCCTGGGCGTAGAAGACCGGCCGGCCGGACAGGAGGAGGACCAGGAGACCCGCGAACAGCGCCACGGGCAGCAGCAGCAGGGAGAGGACGAGTCCGGCCACGAGGTCGAAAGTTCTCTTGGCAACGCGATTTACGCCGTGGATCGGCGTCTGGCGGAGGGTGATGACCGGCAATCCGCCGAGGAGGGCGACCTCCGGGTGAAGCAGGCGGGATCCGGCCAGGTCCGGGAGAATCCGGACGTCCACGGGCGCGTCCGCCAGCGCCTCGAGGGCGCGCCTCGTCCGGTCGGGGTCCGACGCGGCGTACGCCACGAAGACCTGCCCCGGTGCGTGCTCCGCCAGGGCCGCGGCCAGTTCGCGGGGCTCCCGCACCCTCGCCGCGATCCGGACGCCCAGCCAGGCTTCCTCCTCCAGCGCGCGGGCCAGGGCCTCCGCCGTGGCCCCCTCGCCCGCGAGAACCGCCATCCGGACCCCGATCCCCCGCCGGTGGAGCCGGCGGAGCGCCTCTCCCGCCCCGACCCGGCCCGACCAGACGAGGGGGATCCCGACGATCAGGAACAGAAGGGGCACGGCCCGGCTGAACTGGTACTCGTTCCGGTAGAGGAGCGCGCCGGCGAGCAACAGGAGCGTCGCCGCCAGGACTCCACCCACGGCGTCCCGGAGCCCCGGGTCCCCGGATTTCCGAACACCCGTACGGCGGTAATTGCCGACGAATGAATAGGTAGCGATCGAGAGGAGCACCGCGGGGGGAAGGGCCTCGACGTAGCGCTCCGGGGTCCAGTCCCGGTCGACGGCGAAGAGCCCCGACGAGAAACGGAGTCCGTAGGCGGCGGCGAGCGCGGCCGTCGTCGTGAACGCATCGGCGACCACGGTGAGCAGCGTCGGAAGTTGGGCGTGTCGGTGGATCACGGACCGGAATTCTCCCCCGCCGAGGGCTCGCTGGCAAGTCCGGGGGGCCGGGTTCCGTTCGGTCGATGTCGGAGCCGCGGATACAATCCGGGTCTGGGGATCAGTTCAGGACCACTAGACATGAGTTTGAAGGAATTCACGGGTTCCCGGGAGCAGGTCATCACCGAAGGGGAGTTCCTCCCCATCGTGGAGGTGGCGGCATCCCACCTGCTCGAGTTGCGGGTCATCGTGCGCACCGGCGCGGGCAAGGAGTGGAGCCGGCGCTTCGTCTCGGTCCTGATCCGGGAGGTCCACGGGCTGCGGACGGTCCTCAACGACTACGACGCCCAGGAGAACAGCACCTACTCCTACTTCACCGAGCTCGTCGCGGGCATCCGCACGTTCTCCAAGGTCGTCTACGTCCTGAAGCACCTCCGCGAGCGCTTCCTCCGCAGTCACCTCGCGGAGAACGGAGAGGAGTCCCGCCGCTTCTTCCGGGAGACGAACGAGGCGCTCTCCTTCTGCGGAAACAAGCTCCGGGCGCTCTTCGACGTCTTCACCGTCGAGTGCGAGGAGCTCGGCGTCGAGCTGCCCGAGCCGCTCACCGTCGAGGACGTGGAGCGGGCCAGGGACTCCGAGTTCCGGAAGCACCTCCCCCACAACATCGACGAGGAGGAGATGCAGGGGGAGGACGCGAAGATCGCCCAGGTGGCGTCCAGCTTCCTGCGCGCCGCCGAACTCTACGAGACGATGGCGCCCCCGATGGAGCTGGAGACGTACCTGGAGCTCAAGCGGTTCGTCCAGGAGCGGCTCGACGAGGAGCGCGCGCGGCAGATCGAGTCGCGCATCCACGCGATCCAGTCCAAGTACGACACCTACATCCAGTACACGGCCAGCGAGTCGAGGAACCCCGAGCTCCGGAAGATCCGCTTCGTGATCTCTCTCGCCCTGCATCTCTTCGAGGCGACCACGCACCTGATCCACTTCTACGAGCGGCACGAGAACGACATCCGCTCGGAGAGCGTGAAGCAGCGTGTTTCCGGGACCGTCAACAAGCGCGCCGTGCTCGACAGCGCCGTGAACTACGCCTTCCGGAGTGCCGGCTGGCTGATGGCCGAGGGCAAGGAGACCGCCCTCAAGCTGATCCCGGAGTACACCTCGATCCGGGAGGTCACCTTCCAGATCCCGCACGACGTCCGGCTCCACATCCGCCCGGCGGCCCTGATCGCCTCGATCGTGACGCACCACGGCACGCCGGTGAGGATGAAGATGGGTGACGGCGAGTGCGACGCCTCGTCGGTGACGGACGTCATCTTCCTCGCCGGCACGAACCTCGACGCCCGGGAGGTCACCTTCCACGGGGACGAGCGTCCCCTGGCCGACCTGCACGAGCTGTTCGACATCGGCCTGCGGGACGAGGGGCGTGAGGAGCTGGAGGAACGGCTCTCCTACCTGAAGCAGGGCTGAAACAACGCTGACAGGCGCCCGTTTTTCAGTGAGGTGAAACAACGCTGACAGGCGCCCGTTTTTCAGAGAGGTGGCATACCGGCGCCTGTCAGCGTTGTTTCGTGCGCTTCGCCAGCCCCTCCCCCACCAGGTTCAGGGCGAGCAGCGTGACGCAGATCGCCACGGACGGCCAGAGCACCAGCCACCCCCGCGTCGCCACCGGCGTGATCGCGCGCACTCCGTCGGCGGCCAGCCGCCCCCAGCTCGGGTACGGCTCCGGGATCCCCAGCCCGAGGAAGCTGAGGAACGCCTCCTGCAGCATCACCCGCGGCACCGTCAGCGTGGCGTAGACGATCACCACCCCCCACACGTTCGGGACGATGTGGCGGAACAGGATCCGGAAGTGTCCGATGCCGAGGCTCCGCGCGGCCGTCACGAACTCCCGCGTTTTCAGGGAGAGCACCTGGCCGCGCACGATCCGGGCCATCGTCAGCCACTGGATCGCGCCGAGGACGACGAGCAGAGCGACGATCCGCGCCGTCGCCGAGGCCGTCGGGCCCAGGAACAGCGTCATCACGAGGATGACGAGGAAGAGGAAGGGCAGCGAGTAGAGGACGTCGACGATTCGCATCATCACCGCGTCCGTGCGGCCGCCGGCGTAGCCCGAGATCGCGCCGTACGTTACGCCGATCACGACGGAGACGAGCGTTGCCGCGATCCCCACGAGCAGCGACAGCCGGCCGCCGTAGAGCAGGCGGGCGAAGAGGTCGCGGCCCGTGCCGTCGGTGCCGAGCAGGTGGCCGGCCTCGCCCGGGGCCAGGTACTGCTCCGTCAGGCGTTGCTCCTCCCAGTCGAAGCTCGCGACCAGCGGCGCCGCCGCGACGAGCAGAACGACCGCCGCCAGCACGGCCGCGCCCAGCCTCGCGCCGTTCACGACTCCCTCCGGATCCGCGGATCCACCAGCGGGAGAAGCATGTCCGAGATCAGGTTGAGCAGGACGAGGAGCGCGGCGTAGACGAGGACGACGCCGAGGACGAGCGAGTAGTCCCGGTTCAGGGCGCCGTTGACGAAGTGCGTGCCGAGGCCGGGCAGCGCGAAGATCCGCTCCACCACCACGGAGCCCGTCAGCGCCGCCGCCGCCGCCGGGCCGAGGAACGAGACGACCGGCAGCAGCGAGATCCGGAGGGCGTGGACCGCCACGACGCGTCGCTCCCGGAGGCCTTTCGCCCGCGCGGTGCGGATGTAGTCCTCGTCGAGCGTCTCCGCCAGGCCGCTCCGGGTGAGACGGGCGATGACGGCCGCGATCGGCAGCGCGAGGGTGATCGCGGGGAGAATCAGGCTCGCCGGTCCGGTCAGGCCGCCCGCCGGCAGCCAGCCCAGCCCGAGCGCGAAAACCGCGAGGAGCAGCGCCCCCACCACGAAGTTCGGGACGGAGACGCCGGCGAACGTCACCACGGTGAGGACCCGGTCGACCACGCTCCCGGGCCGGACGCCGCCCGCGATCCCGACGACGATCCCCAGGACGAGCGCGATCGCGAGCGCCAGGCCGCCCAGCGCGAGCGACGGCGGGAACGACTCGGCGATCACCTCGTTCACCGTCATTCCCGGGTACTGGGACGACGGTCCGAGGTCGCCCCGCAGGCCGAGGTCGGCGAGATAGCTCCCGAACTGGGCGATCAGCGGACGATCGAGGCCGTACTTCGCCTCCTGGGCCGCCTGGACGGCGGGGTCGACGACGCGATCGGCGTCGAACGGCCCGCCCGGCGCCGCACGGAGCAGGAAGAACGACAGCGTGGCGATCGCGAACAGCGTCGCGAGGAAGCCGCCGACCCGCCGGACGAGCAGCGCCGTCACCTCTCCCCCTCCCCCACCGAGAGGTCGGCGAAGCGGACGAGGCCCAGGGCGTTCGTGGCGAAGCCCTTCACCCGCGGGGAGACGAGGTAGCGGAGCGTCGGGTGGTAGATCGGGGCGATGGGGGCTTCCCGGAGGAGCAGCGTTTCGGCCTTCCCGAGCCACCCGTCGCGGTCCGCTCCGGTCGACGCGGCGGCGGCGAGGTGCGCGTCGTAGTCCTCGCTGGCCCATCCGGTCTGGTTGTTCCCGTCGCCCGAGCGGAAGCAGTCGAGGAACGTGGTGGCATCCGGGTAGTCCCCGATCCAGGTGGAGAGGGCGAGGTCGTAGTCTCCTCGGCGCCGCGAGGCGAGGTAGACCTTCCACTCCCGGATATCGAGGCGGATCTCGAGGCCCAGCCGCTCCTTCCACTGGTTCGCGAGGACGGTGGCCAGGGCCGCGTAGTCCGGGTTCTCCGGCAGGAGGAGGGAGAGGGGCCGGCTCTCGATGGCCCGGGTCGTCGGCATTGCCTCCTCCACCCGCCAGGGCCGGATCGAGGGGGGCGTCAGGGAGAATGCTTCCTCCTCCCCACCCCGGGTCACGTGGCGGACGATGGCCGGCTGGTCGATCGCGTGGGAGATCGCCCGGCGAATCTTTACACTGTCAAGTGGGGCTCGCCGGACGTTCATCCGGACGAAGACCGTCGCCAGCCGCGGCCCGCTGACAAAGTCCGCGCGGCCAGAAAGCCTTCCCACGACGGAAGATGGAACGGAGAACGTCACGTCCACTACCCCGGTGGCGTAGAGATTCAGCTGGGTATTCGCGTCCGGGACCGGCAGCAACCGGATCCGCTCCGCCTTCGCCGGGCCGGGGCCGCGGTAGGTCGCACTCCGCCGGAGCAGGATCTCCCGGTAGAAGCGCCAGTCCTCGAGATGGAACGGGCCGTTCGTGACGATGTGCTCTGGCCGGGTCCAGCGGTCACCGTGGGCCTCGACCGCCGCGCGCGGGACCGGCAACAGCGTGAAGAAGGCGGTCAGCGACCCGAACCACGGGATCGGCCGGTCGAGGGTCACGATGAGCGTCCGGTCGTCGTCCGCCCGGATCGCCACGTCGGATCGCGGTCCTTCCCCCTTGTGGAATGCCTCGGCGCCGTGGACCGGGTAGAGGAGGCCGGCGTAGGGCGCGCCGGTCACAGGATCGAGCACGCGCAGCCAGGACCAGCGGAAGTCCTGCGCCGTCAAGGGGTTGCCGTCGGACCACCGGGCGTCCTCCCGCAGCGTGAATCGCCACTCGAGACCGCCCGGGGAGACCTCCCACTCCTCCGCCACGCCCGGCCGGACCTCGAGCGTCTTCGAGTCGAGGCTCGTCAGGCCCTCGAAGAGCGCCGTGGCGATCCGCCCCTCCCCCACTCCGGTCATCAGGGCCGGGTCGAGGGACGGCGGCTCGGAATCGTGGGCGATCGTCAGGTCCGCGGGGGCGGAGTCGAAACCGCAGGAAACGAGGAGGCAGCAGGCGAGGGCGAGGACGGCAACGCGGACCGTCCGGATCATCTCCCGTGCCAGAGGCGCTCGGCGAGGACCTCCGGCAGACCGGCGCGGAGGATCTTCGAGGTGGCGCCCTCGATGTCGTACTCGACCCGCTCGATGGTGAACGTGCGGGTCTCGGAGTCGTAGATGCCCGCGGCCGCGCGGGGGTCCTCGTCCCGCGGCTGGCCCACGCTCCCGGGATTCACGATCGCCCGCTCCACCCCGTCGAGATCGATCTCGTCGTCCAGCGTGAACGTGACCGTGCCGTCGAGCAGGAACGTGATCGGCACGTGGGAGTGCCCCACCAGGCAGAGCGGCGTCTCCTGGAGCTGGAACGAGAGGTGCGCGTCGTAGCTCGTCAGGAGGTAGTCGAAGTTCTCGGGGCTGTAGAGCGTCCCGTGGACGAGAGTGATGTCGTCCACCTTCCGGACCAGGGGGAGCTCGTCCAGGTACCGGATGTCCGACTCGGGCAGCCGTTCCTGCGTCCAGTAGATCGCCTCGCGGGCGTAGGCGTTGAAGTAGTCCAGGGACAGGCGGTTGGAGACGGCCCAGTCGTGGTTTCCCGCGGTGACGACCGTTCCGAGGTCCCGGAGACGGTCCAGGCACGCCTTCGGGTCGGCGCCGTAGCCCACGATGTCGCCGGTCGAGAGATACGCATCCACGCCGCGCTCCTCGAGCACGCCGAGCACCGCCTCGAGCGCCTCGAGGTTGGCATGGATGTCCGCGATGACCCCGTACCGCACAGTTGTCCTCCGGAACCGACCCTGAACAGCTTACCGGCACCCGGCGAGGTACGGGTAACTCCTAAGCATCAACGTCGGTTCGCGAAGATGGCCAGCGTGAGGAGAAAGGCGGCGTAGAGCAGCAGGTGGACGACCGAGACCGCGACGAGCGCGCCCGGAAACGGGCCGAACGCGGCCTCGGCGGCGAGATTCGTCTCCGGCAGGCGCGGCAGGACGATCCGGAGCCACCCGTCCCCCGCCAGCGCGGCGGCGTGAGATCCCAGGACGAACAGCAGCGCCGCGGAAAACGCCGCTCCCGGCCGGAGAAGCGCC
>JBDLIY010000157.1:0-8504 GCA_039714635.1 Planctomycetota bacterium | reverse complement strand
CCCGGCCGGGTTCTGGGGCTGCGACAACTGCATGGAGCTGGACAAGGGTCCGCCGTTCTGTGATGGCGCGGGCCAGGCCCTCTACGACCCGGGCGTCTCCGGTCTCGCCCTCCTCGCCTTCCTGGGCGCCGGTGAGACCCACAAGCACGGGGACTACAAGAAGACGGTCAAGGCCGGCCTCCGGTACCTGAAGCAGGTCCAGGACCCGGAGGGCTGCTTCGGTCCCCGGACCGACGGCCACTTCACCTACAACCACGCGATTGCCGCGCTGGCCATGGCCGAGGCGTACGGCATGACCGGCTCCCCGCTCTTCAAGCAGAGCGCCCAGTCGGCGATCGACTTCATCCACAAGGCGCAGAACCCCTATCTGGCCTGGCGCTACGGCGTCCGCCCGCAGGACAACGACACCTCCGTCACGGGCTGGATGATCATGGCGCTCAAGTCGGCGAAGGCCGCGGGCCTCCGCGTCTCCCAGGAGGCGTTCGACGGCACGAAGGCATGGGTCGAGAAGGCGACCGAGCCGGAGTACGGCCGCGTCGGCTACACCGCTCGCGGCACGGGCCCCGCCCGCCCCGAGGGCATGATGGACAAGTGGCCGGCCGACAAGTCCGAGTCGCTGACCGCCGTCGGCATCCTGGCGCGGATCTTCACGGGTGAGGACCCGAAGAAGTCCGAGGTCATCGGCAAGGGCGTCGACCTCTGCCTGAAGGCCCTTCCGGTCTGGGACGAAGAGTCCGGCTCCATCGACATGTACTACTGGTACTACGCGACGCTCTCGATCTTCCAGGTCGGTGGCGACGCGTGGAAGAAGTGGAACGAGTCCATGAAGTCCGCGATCATCGACCACCAGCGGATGGACCCGATCTCCTTCAAGGGTTCCTGGGACGCGGCCGGTCCCTGGGGCCACGCCGGTGGCCGCGTCTACTCGACCGCCGTCTGCGTGATGTGCATGGAGGTCTACTACCGCTACGGCCGCGTGTTCGGCACCAAGCGGTAGGTCGGGCGGTAGAGCAGTACAAGAAGACGTAACGACGTAACGACCGAGCGAGAGGCGGCCTGTCGGCCCGGTGCCGATGGGCCGCCTTCTTCATTTCCCGTCCGTTCACCCCTGCGCTACCACCATGGACCGGACCCTCGAAGGCCTCAATCCCCAGCAGCACCACGCCGTCTCCACGACGGAAGGCCCCGTCCTCGTGCTCGCCGGAGCCGGCACGGGGAAGACCCGGGTCATCACCTACCGGATCGCGCACCTGCTCGGAAAGGGCGTCGCGGCGAAGAACATCCTCGCGATGACCTTCACGAACCGCGCCGCCAACGAGATGAAGGAGCGCGTGGCCGGCCTGGTGGGAAAGAAGCGGGCCTCGGACCTCACGGTGGGGACGTTCCACTCCTTCTGCCTGCGCCTCCTCAAGGCCCACGCCGCGAATCTGGGCCTGCCCCGCGGCTTCGCGATCTGCGACGCGGCCGACCAGCAGTCCGCCGTGCGGAGCGTCCTGCGCGAGCTGCGCGTGCCGGAGGCGGCGATGAACCCGCGCGCCGTCCAGGCGCGGATCTCCCTGGCGAAGAACCGGATGATCTCCGCCGAGGCGATGCGGAAGGCCGGGGGGGACGACTTCGACGAGCTGGTCGCCCTCGTCTACGCGCGCTACGAGGCGCACCTCTCCCGCTCCCGCGTCCTCGACTTCGACGACCTCCTCGTGAAGACGGTGGAGCTTCTCGATGAGAACGACGATGTCCGGGCCGCCGTCCGCGACCGCTACCGCTACGTGCTCGTGGACGAGTACCAGGACACGAACGGGCCGCAGTACCGGATCGTGCGGCTGATCGCCGACGCCCACAAGAACCTCTGCGTGGTGGGGGACGACGACCAGTCGATCTACGGCTGGCGCGGGGCGGACATCCGGAAGATCCTCGGCTTCCCGAAGGACTTCCCGGACGCCGTCACGGTGCGGCTGGAGACGAACTACCGCTCGACGGAGCCGATCCTCGCCGCCGCGAACGCGGTCATCGCGAACAACCCCTCCCGCCACGAGAAGACGCTGCGTTCCGCGGTCGGCGGCGGGGAGCCGATCCGCTATCACCTCGCCGAGGACGAGGAGGCGGAGGCGAACTTCGTCGTCCGGGAGATCACCCGCGCGGTGAGATCCGAGGGCAAGCGCTACGGCGACCACGCGGTGCTCTTCCGGACGGTGACGCAACCGCGGGCGTTCGAGGCGGCGTTCCGGCGGGAGGGCATCCCGTACCGGCTCGTCGGGGGCAAGTCGTTCTTCGACCGGAAGGAGGTCCGCGACCTGCTGGCCTTCCTGAAGATCATGGCGAACCCCGACGACGAGGGATCGCTGCTCCGCATCGTGAACACGCCGCCGCGCGGGATCGGGAAGACGACGATCGACCGGGTGGTCGCCTTCGCGACGGAGAAGGGGATCTCGGCGGCGGTGGCGTTCCGCCGGTCGACCGAGGTCGAGGGTCTGCCGGCGGCGGCGGCGAAGTCCGTGAAGAACCTGATGGCGACGCTGGCGCGGTTGCGGGAGAACGCCGACGGTCCCGGCCTGGTGAACGCGGTCCGGGCCCTGATCCGCGACGTCGACTACCGGGCCGAGATCGAGCGGGCGTACGACGACCCGCAGATGCGGCTGCTGCGCTGGAACGCGGTGGAGGAGGTCGTCAACTTCGCGGAGAACTACGCCCGGCGGGAGCGGAAGCCGACGCTGGCGGGGTTCCTGGAGGAGCTGGCGCTCTCGGCGGACGGGGACCGCGATGAGGAGCGGGAAACGAAGGGGAACGAGGTCACGCTGATGACGCTTCACGCCGCGAAGGGGCTGGAGTTTCCGAGTGTGTTCCTGGTGGGGGTGGAGGAGGGGATCCTGCCCCATGCGCGGTCGGTGGAGGAGGACACGGTGGAGGAGGAGCGCCGGCTGATGTACGTCGGCGTGACGCGCGCGCGGAAGCTCCTGACGATCTCGCTGACGAAGGAGCGCGCGAAGTACGGCCGCCGGATCCAGACGATGGCGAGCCGCTTCCTCTACGAGATGACGGGCCGCACGCCCCCGCCCGACTGGCACGCCTGCGGCGCCGAATCCGGCAATACGGAGGCGTAACCGTTTTTACCGGATTCGGCGGGCCGACCTCGAATGCGGATATTATTGTCCGGATTATCGACGTAAGTCTCGGCCCTCGCCCGTAGACCCAATAGGATCTCAGGAACGATTTCCATCAAGCGGAGCAATCACGTGAACAACAAGGCCATCAAGACCCTGGCCCTGCTGATGCTGCTCCTGCCGCTCGCGGCCGCGGAGGCCAAGTCCGGCGGGAAGGCGAAGAAGCGGGATCCGGGTATGAGGTTCGTCGAGGATCTCGACGAGGCGATCGCGGAGGCGAAGGACCGCAACATCCCGCTCTGGGTCGCCTACCACCAGGACAACTGAGGCGGCTGCACCGAAATGATAGGAAGTGTCTTCCTATCCAAGGACATGGCGAAAGTCAGCCGCGAGTTCGTGGCGGTCATCGCCCACAACCGGCCGAGCCACGGTGAGGGCGACCACGTCGTCGCGGGGAAGAAGAAGCACCTCTGCAACATCTACGACGTCTCGAGCTGCAAGTCGCACGAGGACATGTCGAAGGCGCTGCAGGGCAAGAACCTGCTCAAGGGCGTCCGGGGGACCCCGACTCACATCATCTACAACCCCGGGACCCTCGAGGAGATCAGCCGCAGCCACCGCCAGAGCGCCAGCCAGATCGAGGACTCGATCAAGGTGGCGCAGAAACAGCTCGGCAAGCCGGTCACCTGGAAGGACTTCTCGAAGATGAAGTCCACCCTCGACGACGCGCAGGCGAAGCTTGCGGCGAAGGACTACCGCGGTGCCCTGAAGGCGCTGAAGGGCTACAAGTCCAAGGGCATGAAGAGCCTCGACGCCCGCGCGAAGTCCCTGAGGGAAGAGATCATGGCCGCGGGCCAGGCGCTCATCGACGAGGCGAAGAAGCTTCTCGAGGAAGGCGACAAGGCGGGAGCCCAGAAGCTGCTTCGCAAGGTGACGAAGGGCTTCTCCGGCACCGACCTCCAGAAGGAAGCCCAGGCGCTCCTGAAGAAGTGCAAGGAGGAGTAGCGCGAATCTGCTAATCGGGGTCTGACCCCGATTAGCAGAATGACGGTCAGTTCCCCCGCACCTTCCGCGTGTTCCACTCCCGGATCCACTCGCGGTTCTCCGGCGGGAACTCCTCGCCCTCCTTCGGCGGATAGACGCTCATCCCGCGCCAGGGCAGCGGCCCCACCGAGTCGCCGGCGCCCGTGTACGGGTCCCGGTCCTTGCACCAGCCGGCCGCGTAGAAGATCAACGAGCGGCGGTGCCCCTCGGGGAGCGGCGGCAGCCCCTTCGTCGGGAACCGCACCGTGATCTCCTCGCCACGGCTGAACGTCGCCGTCCGGTCGTCGATCGCCGTCACCAGCGGCAGCACGTTCCCGAACCGCGTGTAGTCCCCCGGGATGTTCTTCAACGTGAAGGTCGGGTCCATGACGCCGTAGTCGTACGAGAACGGCATCCGCCCGTCCGGCGAGAACTCCCGCGGGTACCCGCGATGGTGCAGGTCCGCCGATGTCGGCGAGACCCGCGTCACCCGGATCCGGCCCTTCGACCGGTCGACGCCCAGCGCGATGCGGTCCCAGAAGACCTCCATCGTGCTGCGGATGCGGAAGACCGGGGTCTTCTCCGAAATGATCCCCGTCAGGTCCCAGGTCATCCCCTTCGTGATGCCCGCCGGCGCGCCGATGTTCTCGACCACGGTCCGCCAGCCGCCACCACCGTCGGGGACCTCGATGGCCGGCATGATGTAGGGCGCCTTCGCCTGCCAGGCGGCGTAGAAGTCGTTGCTGTAGCCGTACTCCAGCCAGCCGTCGATCACGAGCACGAGCCGCTCGTCCTTCCCGAGCTCGGGGATCCGGCCGGTGAAGTCGAGGGTGACCGCGTGCTCGGCCGCGAAGCCGAGGAAGCGCCGATCCGGCTCGATGGGGGCGTAGCGCCGGTCCGCGGTCGAGACGATCTTCGTGATGTCCGTCCCGTCGATCGCCGTCGCCCGCTTCGGCAGGATCCGCTCGGGGAACGCGAAGATCCGCGCCTTCGGGAAGAGTTCGGGGAACCCGATGAAGCGCTCGTTCGGCCGCACCACCATGTCCGCCGGGTGGTCGACGACGTAGAGGGCCGCCTCGTCGAGGTAGGTGATCTCCTCCAGCGGCTCCATCAGTTGCAGAACGTACGCGCCGTCGATCGGCTTCGACCAGTCGCCGATGAAGACGTACTCGTCCGGGTCGGAAGCGCCGTAGACGCCGGGCTCCGCCAGGAACCCGAGGCCGCCCACGCCGAGGAAGTCCGTCACGAACTGGAACTCCTCCCCGTCCCAGGCGAACAGCAGCGGGCACGACGTCGGCTTGCGGTTGATCTCCACGATCTCCCGCACGGCGTCGATCGGCACCTCCACCTCCACCTGCAGCACCCGATCCGGCCAGATGATCCGCACGATCTCGGCGACGTCGTGTCCGTCCAGGCCGAACCGGACGAACGGCTCGACGGAGGAGAGGAAACCGGTCGAGGTCCGCGCGCGGAGCGGCTGCCAGAGCCGGCCCGACCGGACCTCCACCTCCTGACCCGTCCCGACCTTCGCCGACCAGGCCGGCGCGAGCTTTCCGAGCTCGCCCCTGAGCTTCAGCGCGAGCCAGTGGTGGTCGGAGGGTGCCTTCGTCTCGATTACCTTCACGCCGGTGTGTGTCGCGACGATCCGGTCGAGGTCTCCGTCGCCGTCGAAGTCGGCGAACCCCATGCCGCGGGAGTCGGCAGGGACGGCCGGGCCAGTCGCTTCGCCGACGGGGGAGCCGCCCTCGCCGAGACGGACGAAGTCGTCGCCGATGAGATCGAGCCAGCCGTCGAGGTCCACGTCGAGGAAGAGGCCGGTCCGCCAGCGCAGCCGCGAAAGGCCGTTGCCGATGAACGTGAGGCCGCCTTCCGGCGTCGCGCGGAAGAGCGCGGCGTTCGCACCGGGGCCGCGGAAGACCAGGACCTCGTTCAGGCCGTCGAGGTCGATGTCCGCCGCCGCAGCGCCCCAGGCTGGATCCGTGCCGGTCAGTTCCTCGGGCAGCGCCCCGTCCGTGAACTCCATGAAGCGCTGGTTCACGAGGAGCTTCGCCGGCTCCCGGTCCCGGAGGACGAGCAGGTCGGTGTCGAGGTCGCCGTCGATGTCGATCGTCAGGGCGCCGACCGTGCGGCTCGCGTCCTCCTTCTCGACGACGTTCGTGAAGGTGCCGTCGCGGTTGTTCCGCAGCAGTGCGTCGGCGGAGCCGTAGTTCGCGACGAAGAGGTCGATGTCGCCCTCGTGGTCGAGGTCATCGGCCAACGCGCCGAGGCTGATCGCGTCCCCGCCCCCGAGCTTCCTTTCGGCCGTGAAATCGGTGAAGACCCCGTTCCCGTCGTTTTCGTAGTAGACGTTCGGACCGGCGGCGGTCACGTAGAGGTCCATGTCCCCGTCGCCGTCCCCGTCGAAGAACACCCCGCCGATGCCGTTCGCCTTCGTGAAGATCTCGGCCTCCGCCGTCACGTCGGTGAACGCCCACCCGCCGTCGTTGCGGTAGAGCTTCCCGGTCCCGCCCCACTCGGGAAGGAAGACATCCGTGTCGAGGTCGGCGTCGAAGTCTCCGAGCACCACGCCGGGGCCGATCCGCGCCGCGAGGTCGGCCGGCGACGCCCCGTCCACCGGGACGAACTCCGGTCCCGCTGTTCCCCCGTACTTCCAGCTCCCGAGCGATTCGACCGTGCGATCCGCGAAGGTCACCGTCGCCGGCGGGGGAGTCGGACGCTCGACCCCACGGTAGTTCCGGACGGCCATCGCGTACTTCGCGACCTCGTGGTAGGCCTTCAGCGTGGTGAGGAGGTTGGCCTGGAAAGGTTCGTTGCCGCCCTTCGGGTTGAGCCGTCTCCATTCGTTCAGGTCCGCGTCCGCTTCCTCCGCCCTCATCTCACGCCGGAGTCGCGTGGACCGTGCGTAGTAGGCGGCGGAGAGGTGCGGGTCGAGTTCGATGGCCTGCTCGAAGGCCGCGAGGGCCTTGTCGTACTGCTTGAGCATGTTGTACGCGACGCCGACGTTCATCCATCCGGCGGCGTCGCGCGGATCGATCTCGACCACGCGCTCGAGGTGAACGACCGCCTCCTCCGTGAACCCGCGGATCCGCAGGACCATGCCGACGAGGCAGTGGGCGTACGGGTTGTCCGGCTCCTCGGCGACGATCTCGCGCGCGATCGTGGCGACCCGATCGTGGTTCTCCTCTCCCCGCATGTTCAGGAGTGAGACGGCGAGGTTGACCCGGGCATCCACCCACTTGGGGGAGAGCTTCACGGCCCGCTCGAAGCTCGTGATCGCAGGCTTGTAGTCGAACCTCTCGAGGTGCCCGAGCCCTTCGTTCATCGCGGCCACGGCCGTGTCCGACGGTGGCCAGGACGGCCCCTCGGCGCAACCGGCGAGGAGGAGGACGAGGGAGACGAGAACGAGGGCGGGTCGGCGGGTGCTTTCCATGATCCCCGAACTATACCAAGCTATCGGCTGACCAATGGGGTCAGATGACCCCGGACCACCGGAGACGCCATGCGAATCGCCCTGACTCTCGTTGCCGCCCTCATCGCCGCCTTGGCCCTCACCGCGTTCGCCGCCGAGGAGGCCCCGGCGCCCGCCGCGAAGAAGGCCCCGGTGATCGGCGTTTTCGACTCGCGCGCGATCGCGATCGTCTACGCCGCGTCGGAGCACCAGGAGACGTACCTGAAGGGTCTGAAGGTGCGCCTGGAGGCGGCGAAGGTGGCGAAGGACGTGAAGGAGGTCGAGCGAATCAGCGCGGAGGCGAAGCGCCGCCAGCTGGAGTTCCACCTGATGGCCTTCAGCGCGGACAGCGTGAAGGAACTGCTCGAGCCGGTGGCGGCCGGGCTGCCCGCCGTGGCGAAGGCGGCCGGCGTCGACGTGATCGTCTCCAAGTGGGAGATCGTCCACCGCGCCGCGGACCTGAAGACGGTGGACGTGACGACGGCGCTGGTGAAGCTCTACGACCCGGACGAGAAGAGCCTGAAGATCCTGAAGGACCTGGAAGGCCGCGAGCCGCTCCCGCGCGAGGCGGTCCTGCGGCACCAGGAGAAGTGAACTGCAAATCGGGGTCTGACCCCGAATTGCAGGTCGGGCCTACACCCGGAACTCGTGCGCCTCGCGGAGCGCCTCCTCCAGCGGCTTCAGGCCGAACGCCCGCGTCAGCCACGCGCGGAAGTCCAGCGACAGGCTGAACAGGCACGGGATCAGGAAGAGCGTGAAGATCGTCGAGAGCGCGAGGCCGCCGACCACCACCGCGCCGAGACCGCGGTAGAGCTCCGTGCCCGAGCCGCTGCTGAGCACCAGCGGCAGCATCCCCATGATCGACGTCGTCGAGGACATGAAGATCGGGCGCACGCGGGAGCGGACCGACTCGATCACCGCGTCCCGCGAGACCA
>JBDLIY010000156.1:0-8537 GCA_039714635.1 Planctomycetota bacterium | reverse complement strand
CACCCTCCTCTTCCTCACGGCCGGCATCGCGACCGCCGCCGGTGCGTCGCAGGGGTACCTCACCCGGCCCGCCGACGGCCCGGACGACGACGCCCGCGGCACAGTCAAGGTGAAGGACTCCCCCGGGACCTCGCTCTTCAGCATCAAGCTGAAGAAGGTGGACCGGGACGTGACCTACACCCTCTGGATCGAGGATGAGGATCTCTGGGTCAAGCTCGGAGAGACACTCGGCCGGAAGAAGTGGAAGGCGAACACCGCCCGCGGGGATGAACTTCCCCTCGGCGCCGACACCGCCGCCGACCTGGCGGGCCTCAGCCTCCAGGTGCGAGACGGCGACGACGAGGTCGTCCTGGTCGGGATCGTCCCCGACGCCACGGACAAGAAGAAAACCAGGAAGCAGAAGGGCAAGCTCACGCCTCCGGACCCGGTGCCGTTCCAGGGCGATGTCCAGGCGGACGACGTGACGGTCCGCGTGCGCGTCCGCAAGGCCGAGGCCGGCGACTACGACGTCTTCCTCGAGGGAGACGACGAGGAGATGTCGGACATCGGCGACCTGGTCGTCGGTTCGAACGGCTCCGGCCTGTGGACCATCTGCGCGAAGAAGGGCGACACGACCCCGCTCGGCTGTGACGGGTACGGCGACCTCTCTCAGCGCCGGATCCAGGTGCGGGACGGAGAGGGCGAGATCGTCCTCGAGGGCGAGATCCCCGGCGAGCGGGAGCCGAAGAGCAGCGGCCCGAGCGGCCAGGGCCCGCGGCTCCGGATCCTCGTGACGGACGCCCCGTTCCCCTTCGACGACGTGAAGAGCGCGATCGTCTCCGTGAAGCGGGTCGAGATCCGCGAGGTCGACTCTCCCTTCGAGACGCTCATGGAGTGGGATGGCGGCCGTGAACTCGATCTCGTCCAGTTGAAGAACGGGCTCGTGAACATCCTCTACGCCGGCGACCCGGAGCCGGGCGACTACGACGCCCTCCGGATCATCGTCGAGCCGGTGGAGATCACGATCCTCGACGACGGCGTCGAGAAGACCTTCACGAAGTTCAAGGTCCCGAGCGGAGCGCAGACCGGCATCAAGGTCTACGTGAAGCCGGCCGTCTCGGTGGTGACGGACCTGACGAAGGACATCGTCCTCGACTTCGACCTCGGGAACTCGTTCATCGTGCAGGGCAACCCGAAGACCCCGGCGGGGATCAAGGGCTTCCACTTCAAGCCCGTCATCCGCGCGGTCAACCGGACGACGGCCGGCTCCCTCACGTTCCGCGTGATGAGCGACAACGGCACGCCGCTGGACGACACCGACGACTTCCACATCGACGGCGCGGACTGGAAGGTGATCGACACGACCGTGACGCCGAACGTCACCCTGGCGAGCGGCGCTTCCGGCACGAACCCGGACGACGCCAGCGAGTCGGGCTACGTCTTCCACCCCGGCGTGACGGCGGGCACCTTCAAGCTGGAGGTCGCCTACCGGTACCACGACACCCACGAACAGCGTTCGACGATCTACGCCGGGAACCTGACCGACGAGGGGACGATCGTCCTCGTTGCGACCGCCGGCTACATCGAGGGTTCCGTCACGACGTCGATCACGACGAAGGACGGCGACGAGGTCTCGTTCATCCTCGCCGGCGCCACGGTGAGCGGCGCCCTCTCGACGGACGCCACGGTCACGGCCAGCGACACGACGAACGCGTTGGGCGAGTACCAGCTGACCGACCTGGACCTCGGCACGTGGAATCTGACGGCGTCCATGACGGGCTACGTCGACGCGACGGGCAGCACGGCGGCGATCGTCCCCGGCGACCCGAACGCGGCGGACTATGACCTCGAGCTGACGCCGGCGACGGCGGCGATCTCGGGCACGGTGACCGACGACACGGACACCGCGGTCTCGGGCGCGACGGTGAAGCTCGTCTTCCAGTTGGGAGACGACGACTACCTGATCGCCGAGACGACGACGGACGTGGACGGGAAGTACTCCTTCGCGACCGTCGGCACCGGGAGCTACGAGGTCACGGCGAGCATCACGGTCCTGGAGGTGACGAGCACGGGCTCCGCGAGCGTCACGCACGTGGGCCCGACGGCGTCCACGGCGGACATCGAGGTGGCGGCCCCGGCCGACGACTCCCCCGCCGATGACTCCCCGGCCGACGACTCGTAGATCGAAGGACACGCAGACGAACGACGCCCCGCGGCTTCGGCCGCGGGGTGTTTTCGTCTCGGCCCGCCTGCGAGAGGCGGTACACCATGTCCATGCAGCTCCCCCCCCGCAACTGCATCGTCGTCGGCGGGCCGACCGCCACCGGCAAGACGACGCTCGGCGTGGAACTCGCTCTCGATCACGGCGGCGAGATCCTGTCGGCGGACTCGCGGCAGGTCTACCGCGGGATGGACATCGCCTCCGGCAAGGACCTCGTCGAGTACACGACGGACCGCGGGTCGGTCCCCTGGCACCTGATCGACGTCGCCGGGCCGGCGGAGATCTACTCGCTCTTCGACTACCAGCGGGATTTCTACCGCGCCTTCAGCGAGGTGGCGGCGCGCGGCCGGCTCCCCGTCGTCGTGGGAGGAACGGGCCTCTATCTCGAAGCGGCGCTCCGAAAGTGGTCGGTCCCGGACGTCCCGCCGGACGAGGCGTTCCGCGACGAGATGGCCTCGCGCGACCTCGATGACCTGAAGGCGGAGCTCGAAACCCTGTCTCCGGAGATCGCGGCCCGCGCGGTGCTCGAGAACCGGCGCCGTGTCATCCGCGCGCTGGAGGTCGCCCGCCACACGGCGGTCCACGGTGAGCCGGCGGTCCACGAGACCGACCTGGAGTTCCGCCCGCTCGTCCTCGTCGTGACCTGGCCTCCGGACGAACTGCGGGAACGCATCCGCGCCCGGCTTCTCGCCCGCCTCGACGAGGGCATGGTCGACGAGGTGCGGGCCATCCTCGACAGCGGCATCTCGCGCAAGCGCTTCGACCTCTTCGGCATGGAGCAGAAGCACGTCGCCCGGTTCATCGACGGCGAGGTCGACCGCGAGCAGATGATCGAGGACCTGGTGCAGGACATCGCGCACCTGGCGAAGCGGCAGCGGACATGGTTCCGCGGCATCGAGAAGCGCGGGATGGAGATCCACGAGGTGCCGCGGGCCGACTTGGCGACGGCGCGGGAGATCGTGGGCCGGTTCGAGCTGTCACCGCACGAGGGTTGACCCGGCCCGCGCTACGGCGTAGACCCGACGCCATGGAACGGAAGCCTGTCGCGAAGATCGTCCTCGTCGCCGTCCTCGCCCTCGGCATCTCCGTGCTGCTTCTCTGGGGAGCCCGCGCCCTGATTCTCGAGTTCGCCTGGTCGCAATGGGCCAACCTCCCCATGGCGACGGTCGTCCCCGAGGAGCTCACCGACACGGGAGTCGACGCGGGCGAGGGGAAGGCCCTCGAGGCCTTCGGCTGCCGGGCGGAGACGCCGTACTCTGAACTCGCGCGGGTCGAGGGGACGCCCGCGGTGGCGACGTTCACCATCTCGAACGGCCGGAAGGTCGTCCTGACGGATCCCGCGACGACGCTGGACATCCGGCAGGCGTTCCTGGGCCAGGCGGACGACGAACGGGCGCGGGAGGAACTGGTCCGGGTCCTCGGCGAGGAGGCCCTCGCCTCGAACCACGCGTTCATGACCGCGGTCCTCAAGGCCACGCCGGAGGACGGACGCCGATTCGACGACGAGCGGAGGATCATCCTCGTCGGCCTCAAGGCCGCGCTGGCCATGAACGGCGAGACGGGGATCTTCTCCTTCGAGTGGCCCGGCCTGCGGGGCTTCCAGTTCGGGGATCCGGCGAAGACGAACCGGGTGCTCGTCCAGGCCGTGGACTCGAAGGACCGCCCGTTGGAGCTCTTCTTCGTCGGCGAGACGGAAGGCTTCACCCAGGCCGAGATCAACCGCGTCCTGTCGACGTTCACGCGGGAGTGAAACAACGCTGACAGGCGCCCGTTTTTCACATTCCCCGACCGCCGCGACGAATCGGGCTTATAGGTCTAGACCCATAAGGCCCCCCGTTGGCCATCGGGTATCCGTGGAGCACCGCCGGCCGCCGTCACTCCTTCTTCAGGGTGCTCGCGATCATCTTGAAGGCGGCGCGGGCCTGCTCCTTGTTCGACTTCCGGCAGTGGAACAGCACCGAGAGCACCTTGCCGCCCACGACGAGCGTGTAGATCTCGATGATGGTCGGATCGTCTTCGCCGACGGTGGTCATCCGCGTTCCGCCGCGGCTCTTCCCGAAGATCCGGAACCGGCAGCTCCTGTCGCGGCCGAACTTCGCTCCCGTCTTCTCGACGCTGCTCTTGACGAACTTGAGACTGAGGGCCTGGGCCATCTCCGGCTCGACGGCGCCGACGAGGAAGTACTGGAGCGAAGCGAAGTACGCCAGCCCCCGCTCGACGTGGATCATCGCGCGGCCGGGCTTGTCCACGAGTCGGGCGGACATGTCCCCCGGATGCCGGAAGGTGAGCCCGTGGGCGCGGAACGTCCTGTTCCCCAGGCGGAGCACCGCGGACTGCGTCTTGCCCTCGCCCGTCTCGAGGTCGAACGCCTTGCCGACGTCGATCCGGTAGACCCGCTTCCCGACGTGGAGTTCGAACTCCGGCCTGGCCTCCGCTTCCTTCGCCTCTTCGACCGGCGTGAGGGTGCCCGCGACCATCGTGTGGGCCACCTCGTCCCGCGCGCGGGTGGACTCCCGCCAGCGGAAGGAGATGACGAGCACGCGGTCGCCGATCCGAAGCGCGAAGACATCCTCGCGCTGCGGGTCGTCGCCGATCATCGCCGTCAGGCGGACCCCCTTCCGCGTCTCGCCCGCGACCTCCCGCTGCACGGGTTCTTCGGTGGCGCCCGTCCCCAGCTTGCCCTTCAGGGTCCGCGCGGCGCCGGCCAGCGCCTTCGCGGGGTCGCTCCGGCCGGGGGCCCAGGCGAGCATCCTCACGACGATCTCCTCGTGGCCGAACCGGCGCACGTTCCAGCCGAGGAACCCCTTGGGCTCGTTCGTGTCGACCCGGAACTCCCGGGGATACCGGAACCGGAGGACGGGCCCCGGCCACACGCGGGCCGGCCGTCGGAGCACGGCGTCGAGGTGGACTCCGCCGGTTGCCGTGATCCGGAACGGCTCGCCGACGACGACGTCGACCTTCTTTTTGCCGACGTGCATCTCGTACCGGTCGGAGTCTGGAGCAGCGAGGGCGGAGCCCGCCAGGACGGCGACGAGGATCGCGGTCGCGAGGAGCGTGAACGGTCGGGTGGTCACGGGCTCTCCTTCTCCTGCCGCGGCGTCGGAGTCGATGGTAGCAGATCGCGGGAGACGCCGCCGGGCCCGGTCCCCACGTGGGAATACGATTCCGGGGGTTTGAGCCGCCCGGTCCCCACGTGGGAAAACGATTTCGGGGGTTTGAGCGGCCCGGCCCTCCACCTGATGGGCGAAGTTGTCAGGGGTGACAAAGCGGTGCCTGTCAGCGATATGCCGGCAAGGAGTGAGACCTCAGTCAGCCCGGACCGCGTAGAGCATGAGGCCTGCCGCCACGCCCACGTTCAGCGAGTCCGATCCCCTCGCCATCGGGATGCGGACCAGCAGGTCGCAGAGCCGGCGCTGCCGGCGGGTCAGCCCCTTGCGCTCGTCCCCCATCATCACCACGATCGGGCCGCGGCCCGGCCGGACCGCCCGGTAGTCGCGGCGGGCCCTCGAGGACGCGCCCACCACCAGTGCCCGGGTTCGGCGCCGCCAGGCCGCGAACACCCGCTCCTCCGCGCGCGCCAGGCGCAGCCGGAACGTCGCGCCCATCGCGGCCCGGAGCGCGCCCGGGTCGTACGGGTCACACCCCTCTCCGAGGAACACCGCCCCGCGCGCGCCGGCGGCCGCCGCCGTTCGCAGGCAGGTGCCAAGGTTGCCCGGCGACCGGATCATGTCGAAGCCGATCCAGATCTCTCCCGCCGTCGCGGGTCGCGGCAGCGAGCCCGCGTCCTGCCGGAGGATCGCGCCGATGCCGTCCGGCGCGGCACGCCGGGAGAGATGCCGGAACTCGCGTTCCGCGACTTGGCACACCGGGAATCCACCGGAGCGGCGGTGTTCGGCGAAGTCCCGCGTCGAGGAGTGGCGGAGGAGTTCAGGGCAGACCACGGTCGCGACGGGCATGCGCCGACTCCGGATCGCGCGCCGCACGAGCCCGAGCCCGTCCAGGTAGAAGAGGCCCGACCGGTCGCGGGCTTCGCGCTCCCGAAGGACCTCGGGAGTCGCCAGGGGGTCGGGGTTCAACGGTCGTCCGGCCGGGAAGAGGGCCGCGGCCGTGAACCTCCGGGGGAAAGCTGATCGTGCATCGTGGAGCCGTCTTCGCGGGCGACGGCGACCCGGGTCGAGGATGGAACCCGAGAACATAGGGAAGTCGCCCTCGGAGCGCAATGCCCGACTTCGCGGAGACACGCCCGGGCGTTCATCGAGGCACCGGACGTGGAACCCCGGAGCGCGAAGCCACGACCTCGTGCCGGACAAGGAGGCCCGGGAATCCGTCGTCGAGATGACACCGAGCCCGGAACAGCCCGGAGCAGGTCTACATCAGCGGCTCGAAGTTGTTCTTCTCGTAGAGGTTGTCGAACACGTGGGTGTCGAACACCGGCGTGGGCGTGTCCTTCACGCGGTTCCCGACGATCTCGTTGCCGCCGGCCTGGATCTCGAACCCCTGGATGGCGTCGGCCACCCGGTTCTTCTCGATGCGGTTGCCGTTGCCCGTGATCACGATCCCGTAGTGGACGCTCTTGATACGGTTCTTCGCGATGTGACCGTCTTCGCCGTGGACCTCGATCCCGTGGCCTCTCGCGGACTCCACGCGGTTCTTCTCCACGACGACGGCGTCGGCGTCGGTCCGGATGCAACTCCACCGGGTCCCGCGGACGCGGTTCTTCGCGCAGACCGAGAGATCGGCCGTGATGAGGATCCCGTCGTTGTCGGCGTTCTCGACGCGGTTCTTCCCGGCGCGGTGGCCCTTCCCGCTCTGGAGCTGGATGCCGGTGGAGCCGGAGTTCTCGATGCGGCACTTCTCGACGACGCAGTTCATCGACGCCGGGTTCCCGACCTTGTCGACGAGGGCGATCCCCTGCTCTTCCGTGTTCGAGATCCGGCAACGGTCGATCCGGACTTCGCGGGAGCTCTGCAGCAGGATCCCGGCGCTGGTCGCGCCGTCGATGTGGCACTTCGAGATCCTCACGCCTTCCACCCCGGTCACGCGGATCCCCATCCCGGCGGCGTTCTGGATCGAGAAGCCGAGGATCCGGACGTTCGTGACGAAGCCGACCTGGATCCCCTCCCGCACGCCTTCGCCATCGATGACGACCTTGCCGGCGGCCTTCAGCGTGACGTCTTCGAGGAAGGAGACTTCGACGGCCTCGGTGTAGATCCCCTTCTTCACGACGATGGTGTCGCCGTTCCCGGCGGCGTCGACGGCGTCCTGGATGGTGTCGTACTGCTGCGGAACCTTGAGCGTCGCGCCGAACGCGGTCGTGCCGAGCGCGACGACGCAGATGGCGATGAGGAGCGGCCTGAGCATGAGTCCTCCTGGGGGACGACACGTGGAGCCAGAAGGCTATCTCTCGACGCGGAGATGTCAAACAGGAGGCGATGGCGGTCGGGGCGGCGGTCAGTCCCCGTTCTTCATCCAGAGCCCCACGCCCGCGCAGAACAGGATTCCGGCGATCACCGCGGCCATGCCCCACGGGCCCGGCCCGCCGAGGACGTCGCCCTTGTCGGGGCCCGCCGCCATCGCGAGGTTGTGGGCGAGCGCCACGCCGACCATCGATCCCATCACGAAGACGCCCGCGTCGGCGCTCCCCTCCCCCGCCGCGACGAGTTGTCGGCCGGGGCAGCCGCCGGCGAGCGTGAACGCCAGTCCCGCGAGGACCATCCCGAGGAAGTTCCAGAGGTGGTCGGCGTGCGCGATCGGCGCGCCGGAGAAGCCCGGCCAGAGCTTCCCGCCGACGGCCTTGACGACGAAGGCGCCGAGGACGAACGCGACCAGGCCGAAGAGGAGGCGCCGCTCGCCAAAGAACACGGAGCGCTTCAGCCAGCCGACGGTGCAGAACCCGGTGGCGGAGGCGATCGCGCCGATCAGGAGGCCCCCCGCCACGGCAACGAGGAGCGGGGCGGTCATCGCGCCCGGCCCCTTCGCGCTCGCGGCGAGCCACGAAGGAGGGAAGACCGCGGCGGCGAGCACGAGGAGCATGAGGCCCGGCATGAGGAGCCCCTGGAACGTCGACGTCGGGCGGCTCGGCCCCAGCGTGAAGCCGCGGCGCTCGAAGAACGTCGCGCCGCCGACGCCGGCGAGGAGGCCGACGAGTCCGGCGAGGGCGGTGCCGTCCAGGCCGGCCAGGCGCATGCCGAGCCGCCAGGTGCAGCCGAGGAAGACGAGCGCGCCGATCGCCGCGAAGATGTCGAGCAACTCGTTCGTCGTCGCGGGCCAGTTCGATTTTGACGGAAACGGAAGAGTAGACCACGACGGAAGAGAAAAGATCGTCGACCTGATCGAG
>JBDLIY010000155.1:0-8548 GCA_039714635.1 Planctomycetota bacterium | reverse complement strand
GCGGCCATGCGCACGAGACGTGCCCCGTCTTCCCGGGGGAGACCACGGTCGTCCACCGGGGTTTCGACGATCCGCCGGCGCTGGCCAGGGAGGCCGCGAGCGAGGAGGAGGCGTTCGCGCACTACCGCCGCGTGAGGGACGAGATCCGGGAGTTCGTGCTCACGCTGCCCGGGCGGATCGGGGTCTGACCCTATCGGCGCTTCGAGGGCGGGATCGCCTCTTCGTACGCCGTGATGAACTGCTCCACCGGCACGCGCGCGACGGCCTCCGTGATCAGGTCGAGCGGCACGTCGTCCGCGCTCTTGAACCGGACGCACGACTTGCCCATGGAGAGCTTCTTTCCCGTCTTCGCCCACTCACCGACGAACCAGGCCCGGTGCTCCTCGCTGCCGTAGATGCACATCAGGTAGAGCGAGATGTGGTTCTTCTGGTTCGCGAGGCCGGCGAAAGGAACCGGCTGCGACGGATCGCAGTGGTAGCCGGCGGGATAGACGCGGTGGGGGACGAACCAGCCGATCATCCCGTACTGGATCCCCTCCCGGTAGCCCTTCGGCAGACCCCGGTTGACCGCGGCACGGACCTTGCGCAGCGACTTCCGGCGGTCCTCGGGGACCGAGTCGAGGTACTCCTTCGGCGTGGTCGGGGCGTCGGCCATGGGACTCTCTCCTCTCCCCGCGGAGGATAGCACTACAATCCAGCGCATTCGAATGTCGGGAGGAGACTGCATGTCGCGAAGTCGGCGTCGGGCCCGCGTGATCGCCGCCATCCTCTCGCCCCTCGTCTTCCTCGGTCTCGTCGAGGGGATCCTGCGGATCGCCGGCTACCGGTACGTGCCCTACTCCGACGAGCGGAAGGAGGAGGACGTCCACCTTCCGCCGATCGCGTTCGCGCGGCATCCGGACCTGCTGTGGACGCTGCCGCCGGACACCACGGTCGACAAGCCGGCCCACGGCTATCCCGCCGTGAAGACGAACCGGCTCGGGCTCCGCGGAGAGCTGCCGCCGGCCGAGCGGCGCCCCGGCGAGGTGCGCGTGCTCTGCCTCGGGGACTCGATCACGTTCGGCCTCGGCCACGGGGACGCCGCCACCTGGCCGTCCCGCCTGAAGGCGATCCTCTCGCGCCGGCCGGAGTTCGCCGGCCGCCCCGTGACCGTCGTCAACGGCGCCGTCCCCGGCTGGAGCTCCGTGCAGGGGATGCGCCTCCTCGATCAGCTCGACTGGCTGGCGTCCGATGTCGTCGTCTTCTGGTTCGGGATGAACGACGTGCAGGAGGCGTGGGGGCGGCCCGACTCCCGGAAGGGCGGCTCGCCCGGCGCGCTCGACGACGCGGTGGCGCTCCTGTCCGGGCTCCGGACCGTGCAGCTGATGGCGAGGATATCGGACGCCGTGCGCGGCGGCGGGGAGGAGACGCGGGCGACGGTGGAAGAGTACGCCGCCGCGGTGGAGCGTCTCCGGGCGGCCGAGGCGGACGGGGGGCCGAAAGTCGTCGTCGTCGCGAGTCCGGAGCGCATGGCCGAGACCGAGGCGCAGCTCGCCTCGGTGGTGGCGCGGATGGAGGAGGAGGGCGTGCGGTGGGTCGTCGGGCCGAGGGCGCTCCTGATGCCGATCACGCCCGCGCGGATCTCGCTGCCGATCGGCGGTCGGGTGGTCCCCGGGCCGAGTGGCCGGGAGCTCATGCTCGGCGGGCGCGACCGCGCGCGCTGCGACCTGGAACAGGTCCGGAAAGACCTCGCGACGGTCCGCGCCTGGCGCGAGGGGCTCGAGCGGCGGTGGCTCGCGGTGGCCGGGGACATGCTGGGGGCGGAGGAGCTGTTCGGGGACGCGCCGGGCGGCGCGGTCTACACCGACAACTGCCATCTTACCGCGGAAGGCTGCGACCGCGCGGCGGCGGCGATCGCGGCGCGGATCGAGAAGTTGCTGGACGAGTAGTCACTCCCCGAGTCGGCGGAGCAGCCCGTTGCGGGCCGCGTGCCGCTCGACGTCGGTGAGATCCGTTGCCTCCGGGAGTGCCGACAGCGCCGCCTCCACGCCGCCGGTCTTCGCGATCAGATCCTCGACGACGCCGGCCGTCTTCGCCCTCGCCTCGTGCATCCGGTCTCGCTCCCGGATCCGGTCCTTCAGCGGCCGGGCGTCCCAGATCCGGACGGTGTTGTCTCCCGAGGCGGACGCGAGGATGCGGGCGTCGGGGCTCAGGGCCAGGCCGTGGACGTAGCTGTCGTGGCCCTCGAGGGGGAGGAGCTCCCGCCCGGTGAAGGCGTCCCGCACGACGATCGCGGTGTGGCGGGATCCGATGAAGAGCCGGCGGCCGTCCGGCGTGAACCGGATCGAGAGGACCTCCCGGCTCTCCGGGCAGTCCACGCGGAGGAGTTCCCGGCCCGACGGGACCTCGAAGACCTGGAGTGTGCGTCCCTTCCCGCCGGCGGCCAGGCGGCGGCCGTCCGGGGAGAAGCGGAGGGCCTGCGCGGACTCCGCGGCGAGCTGAAAGCGGCGAAGCTCGGAGAGGTCCCGGGTGGACCTCAGGGTGACGGTGCCGTCGAGCCGGCCGCACGCGACGAGGGTTCCGTCCGGGCTCACCGCGAGCGACCGCACCTCGGACTCCCCCTCGACCGTCGCCCTCGTCCCGAGGTCCGCCGCGTCGACGAGCCGGACCTCCATCGCGATTCCCAGGATCGCCGTCCCGGTCCCCGGGACGAACTCGCCGCGGGGATTCGGGCAATAGGTGTCGAACCCGGCCTTCCGCCGGAACGTCGTCGCGGAGAGGATCTCGAAGACCGAGTCCGTGAAGCCGTTCTTCCACCCGACGAGCAGGTGCTCGCCGTTCCGGGAGAACCGTGCCCAGTGGGCGTACTGCGCGTGACGGAGCACCGCGATCTCCTCCCGCGTCGCGACGTCCCGGATCCGCACCCTCCCGTCCCAGCCGCAGGAGAGCAGGTGGCGCCCGGTGGGATCGAACTCCACGTCGTAGGCGAACGGCCAGGGGCCGGGCGCGTGGGGGAGGACGGTGGCGAGCGGTGGCCGGGCCGGGCGGACGTGGAGCCCGTCCGCGGCGACGGAGCGAACCAGGCCCCCGTCGCCGGGAAACGCCAGCGCGAGGACGCGGCGGTCCGTCCCCTCCGCGCTCTCGCGGCCCAACGTCGTCCAGCGGCACTCGCCCGAGGGGACGTGCCAGTGGCGGATGCGGCCGTTCGTGTAGCCGGCCACGAGCGTGTCGGAGTCCGGATGGAAGCGGAGGGCGGTCACCTCGTGCTGGAGGGAGATGAAGTCGCGCTCCACGCGACCGCTCGCCACGTCGAAGACGCGGATGCCGTGCGCCGGGTGGGCCGTGGAGACGCGCCGCCCGTCCGGCGAGAACGCGAGGTGCTGGAGGGCGTGTTCCCGATCGGCGTTCTCGAAGAGGAGGCGGCCGGTGGCGAGGTCGAAGAGCTGGAGGGCGCCCCGGATGCCGCCCACCGCCAGCGTCCGTCCGTCGGGGGCGAGGGCCAGGGACGTCGCGGTCCACGTCCCGGTCAGGATCTCGCTCGAGGATCCCGTCCGGAGGTCGAGGCGGTGGATCTTTCCGGCGCGGGCCAGCGGCTCGCCGCGGGAGGAGGAGACCAGTACCCGGTCGGCCTCGCCCTCGGACAGGAAGGTGCGGATGAACCGATTGGTGGGAAAGAGCGTGTCGGGCCCCGCGTCGTCCCCGAACGTGAGCCGGGAGACGCCGGTCCCGCGGACTCCCAGGAGGACGGTGCGGCCGTCGTCGGCCAGGAACGCCGCCGTCGGACGTCCGGCCCCGAGAGCGTGGTCCGACCACGTCTGCCGGAGCAGATCGACGAGGCGCAGCACATTGCCTTCCGTCAGGACGAGCGCGCGCGTCTCGTCGGAGAGAAGGCTCGGCGTTCGGGTGGCGATCGCCATCGGCACGTGGCTGAGCTCGTCCTCGAGGGACCGGGAGAGGAACTCCCACTCCCATCCTCTCAGCTCCGACGGCGTCGACTCGAGGCGCCGCCGCGCGGACTCCGTGTCCCCGGCGGCCGCGTACCGCGCCGCGAGCTGGATCAGCGCGGCGTAGGCGGACCGGCGGGACTCCTCCGTGTGATGTTCGGCGACGACGCGCTGGCGCGCCTCCTCCCGCATGGCGAGAAGCGCGAAGACGAGACCGATCACGAGGCCGAGCACGGCAACCGCCGTGGCGCCGACGAGGGCCTTGTGCCGCCGCACGAAACGGCCGACCTGGTAGCCGAGGGTCGGCGGCCGGGCCGCGATCGGCTGGTGAGAGAGGTACCGCCGGATGTCCTCCGCCATCGCCGCCGCCGACGAGTAGCGCCGCTCCCGGTCGGTCGCGAGGGCCTTCCCGATGATGATGGAGACGTCACCGCGGTGCTCGCGCCGGACCGACGAGAGCTGCGGCGCGGGCTCTTCCTGGATCATCCGGAGCGCCTGCACGAAGGGCATCTCGCGGCACTCGTGGGGGAGGCGCCCGGCGAGGAGCTCGAAGCCGATCACGCCGAGGGAGTAGACGTCCGACCGCGTGTCGAGGCCCTGGTCGCCGCTCGCCTGCTCGGGGCTCATGTACGCCACGGTGCCGACGACGAAGCCGGTCTGCGTCAGACGCGTGATCTGCGCGGGCTGGTCCTCCAGGAGTCGCGACACGCCGAAGTCGAGGACCTTCGGCTGGCCGACCGGATCGACCATTCCCGCCGATGGCGTGACCTCCTCCGGCGCGACGGCCTCGACGACGAGGAGGTTCGCCGGCTTCAGATCGCGGTGCACGATCCCGTGCTGATGCGCGTGGTGGACGGCGTCGCAGATCCGCGCGAGCAGGCGCAGGCGGTTCTCCGGCGAGAGGTCGCGGGCCTCCGCGTGCTCCGTCAGCGGCACGCCCTCGATGTACTCCATCGCGTAGTACGGCTGGCGCCCCGCCTCGGTCTCCGCCTCGCCCGCGTCGTAGATCCGCGCGATCCCTGGATGCTGGAGCCGCCCGAGCAGGTCGGCCTCGAACTCGAACCGCTTCAGCAACTCCTCGGTGAAGACGCCGGGCCGGATGACCTTCAGCGCGACCTGCCGCCGCGGGTGGTCCTGCTCCGCGAGGTAGACGACGCCCATGCCGCCCTCGGCGATCCGGTCCGCAATGGTGTAGCGGCCGATCGTCTCCGGGCGTGGCACCGGCGGCGGCTTCCGCGCCTCCGCGTCGAGGGCGCTCGCGAGAAGCTCCTTCCCCATCCCGGGGCGGTCGACGATCGTCTCCTCGTCCTCGCCGAGGTCGTGGCCCAGCAGCAGCTCGACGTGGCGCCGGAGCCCGTCGTCCCCGGCGCAGGCGCGGTCGAGGTACAACTCCCGCTCGCGGCCCTCGAGCTCCACCGCCTCGTGGAACACCGCCTCCAGGCGCTTGTAGTGCTCCGCGTCTATCCGGGCCTCCCCTTCTTGCAGGCACCTGCGGTTCCAGGACCGAAAGGCGGCGTCGGACACGACCGGGCCGGGAGATGGGAGGCCCCGCACGACCACGTGCTGCAGCGAATGAGGACTCCGTCCGCGTCTATTCGAGCCCCTCCCCGGAGAGCGAGAGCTTCAGGAACGCGCGCGCCATGCGCCACTCGCGGCGGACCGTGCGGGCGCTCGTCCCGAGCGCGTGGGCGATCTCCTCCTCCTCCATGCCGGTGAGGAACCGCATCGTCACGATCTCGGCCTGGCGGGGAGAGAGCCCGGCGAGCTTCGTCATCGCGGCGTCGAGGTCGATCAGGTCGATCGCCTCCTCCTGCCCCATCGGCGTGCCCAGGCCCGACAGCGTGACGCGGTTCCGGTCTCCGCCGCGCTTCTGCGCGCGCTTTGACTCGGCGTGGTTCGCGAGGATCTGCCGCATCGCCTTCGCCGCCACCGCGAAGAAGTGGGCGCGGCTCTCCCAGTCGATCTGCTTCCCGCGGGTGAGCTTGAGGAACGCCTCGTGGACCAGCGCGGTGGGCTGGAGGGTGTGGTCCTTCCCGGGCCGCCGGAAGAAGGCGCGGGCGAGGGAGCGCAGCTCGTCGTAGAGCAGCGGCAGCAGGATCTCGGTCGCCCGGTCGTCACCCGCGGTGACCCTCGCGAGGATCTCCGTGACCTGCCCCCTGTCCCTGCTCTCTGCCATCGCCCCATGTCACCACGTTCCGCGCGCGGATGGAATCCGGTTTTTCGTGTCCGGTGCGGGGCGCGGATCCGGTGAAGGAGGGTGAGCACGAAAGGAGACGACGATGAATGCCCGCACGATCCCGGCCGCCCTGGCGGTCCTCCTCCTGATGGCCCTTCCCGCCCTGGCCGCCGGAGAACTCCTGACGGCCCCGGAACCCGGTGAGAGCCACCGGTTCGGCCACTCGATGGCCGTCGACGGATCGGTCCACCTCGCCGGTCCGTTCGTCGGGCCGGTCGTCGTGGCCGGCGCTCCGTACGACGAAGACGGCGCGGCGTGGGTCCGGTACCTGCTGTCCAACGGCACGGAGGCCTGGCAGAAGCTGACCTCACCGAACTCCAAGAAGTACGGGGACTTCGGCTGGTCGGTGGGCGTGTCCGGCGACCGGGTCGTCGTGGGGGGGACGCTGCGGGTCGTGGTCTTCCGGCACAAGTACGGGTCGTTCGTGTTCGAGGCCGACCTCCGGCCGCAAGGGGCCTCGATCTCGCAGGACTACGGGAAGGCCGTCGCACTCGACGGTGACACCGTGGTCGTCGGTGACGGGAAACAGGGCCTGGTCTACGTCTTCGTGCGCGGCGAGAGCGGGTGGGTGGAGGAGCAGAGGCTCGACTCCGGGGCGGACCGGGCGTACCGGTTCGGCAGGAGCGTGGACATCGACGGCGACCGGATGATCGTCGGCACAAACGCGAGCGCGGCTTACGTGTTCGCCCGTGAGGACGGTGTCTGGACCCGGGAAGGGGTCCTCGAAGGCACCGGTGTCGAGAGCGCGGACGACTTCGGCCTGGCGGTCGCCATCTCCGGCGAGACGGCGGTCGTGGGCGCCCCGACCGACGAGCACGTCGCGAGGTACGCCGGTTCCGCGTACGTCTTCCGGTACGAGGGCGACGCGTGGACCGAGAAGCAGCACCTCGTGGCGTCCGACGCGAAGTACGGCGCCCGGTTCGGCAACGCCGTGGCCGCGGACGGCCCGGTGATCCTGGTCGGCGCGCACCGCGAGGAACTGCCGACCGCATGGTACGGCGGGGCCGTGTACGAGTTCGCGCTCTCGGGAGACACCTGGAAGGAGCGCCGCAAGGTCACTTCGCCGACGGCGTCGGGCGGCGACGAGTTCGGGAACGCCGTCGCGCTCAGTGGCAACGTGGCCGTCGGGGGCTCGTTCCTCGACAACGCCATCACGCCCGGAGGCGACGTCCTCGACAGCGGCACGGCGTACCTCTGGCCCGTGGACAAGGTGCTCGACCCGGCGGTCGTGGGCTTCGGGGACTCCGTGTCCGTGGCCTGCGACACGGCCGTCGTGGGATCCGTGGGGGCGAAGAAGGCGGTCGTCTATCGCCGCCACGGTGCCGCCTGGCGGGAGACGTCGACGCTGACGATGGACGCGGAGGGCTTCGGTCGCTCCGTCGCGGTGGACGGCGACCGCCTCGTCGTCGTGGCGACCTGGGGCGCCTGGACGTTCGTCCGGTCCGGCGACACGTGGTCGGTCGAGCAGGTGCTCACGGATCCCGACGGGAGCCCCTACGGCTCAGGCGTCGCCCTCAGCGCGGACACGCTCGCGATCGCCGGACACTCGATTCCGAGGGACTCCCCCGTCGTATGGCTCTTCCGTCACGACGGCCGCTCGTGGGTACCCGACGGGGACGTCAGCCCTCCCTCCAACGTCGAGACCGGGGGGTTCGGCGCCTCTCTCGCGCTGCGCGGCGACACCCTGGTCGTCGGTTCCCGTCAGGCGGACCACTACGGCCGCAGCACCGGCGCCGCCTACGTCCACGAGCGGATCGCCGGCGTCTGGACTCCGACGAAGGTGCTGCTCTCTCCGGACACGACGAAGAGCCTGTTCTTCGGGAGCACGGTGTCGGTCGGCGAGGACCGGATCCTCGTCGGGTCGGTCGGGAAGGCCTGTCTCTACGAGCGCCGGGATGGACCCTGGTCCCTGTCCGCGACGCTCCTCCCCGCAAAGGGAGTCGCCCCTCTGGTTTTCGGCAACTCGGCGGCGCTGAGCGGGGACACCGCCGTCGTGTCGCGGATCGACGGCCCGCACGTAGCCACCGTCTTCACGCCAGACGGTACGACCTGGATCGCCAGGGAGGAACTCGAGGCCGTGGACGCCGGTCACGCGATGCGGGAGCCCGAGTCCCTGGCGTTCTGCGGGAACTCCCTCCTCGTCCATGACTCGGAGCACAACGTGATGCTGGCCTTCCACGGCGTGGGCGCCCGGATCCCGCCGATCGACTTCGACTACCCGCACGTCGCCGTCTCCACCACCGGCGTGTCGTTCACGGGCCGCTACGTCCGGACCGGCGGACTCCGGCCGCCGTTCACCCTGACCCTGACCGGGGACTTCCCGATCACGGGCGGGATCGACCCGGAGACCGGCGCCGTGGACGGCGTCTACATCGACCCGGGGGACTAC
>JBDLIY010000154.1:0-8549 GCA_039714635.1 Planctomycetota bacterium | reverse complement strand
TGCTCCTCCCCGGCCTGCTCGTCGCCGGTGGAGTCTACTGCGTGCTCTCCGATGGGTTCTTCCTGCCCATCTACCGGGGCGACTGGGTCGACCTCACGAGAGAGGGGGCGATGGCGGTCGAAGTAACAATCGGGGTCTGACCCCGAATAGCAGATCAGGTGTGCTTCGCCAGCACTTCGGACACCGTCTCGTAGAGCACGTCCGGGTCGAACGGCTTCTGGATGTAGCCGTCGATGTTCTCGCCGAACTTCGGGCGCATGTCCTGCTGGAGACCCGTGATCACCACGATCGGCACGTCGCGCAAACCCTCGACCTGCTTCAGCTCCCGGTGCAACTCCACGCCGGTCTTGCCGGGCATGTCGACGTCCAGCGTGATCAGGTCCGGCGGGCTCGCCGACGCCATCTTCAGGCCCTCGTCCGGATCGTTCGCCCAGGCCGTCTCGTAGCCCTGATCCTCCAGCAGCGCCGCGAGGTAGGTCGAGACATCCGGCTCGTCGTCGATGATCAGGATCCGCTTCGCGCCGGTCGCGCCGCCGGTCCGCTCCTCCGGCGCCCGGCCCTTCAGCATCGCGAGGACCTGGCGCATCGTCTCCGGGTCGGCCTCGTCGAGGCGCTTTTTCAGCTCCGTGCGGAGATCGTCCGGGGGCCGCTTCACCGGGGCCGGCTCGGCTTCCGTCGTCAGGCCCAGGTTCCGGCGGACGGCGGAGACGTAGCCCTCCGGCGTGACCGGCTTCTCGAGGCAGGTCTCGGGGCCGGAGATCGCCTTGCCGGCGAGGATCCCCTCGAGGTCGGCGCGGCCCTGGTCGTCCTTCGCGTGGCCGGTGACGATGATCACCGGGATCCGCGACCACTCGCGGTTCTTGCGGAGCGCGTAGAGGAACTTCGCGCCGCTCTTCCCCGGCATGACGAGGTCGAGGGAGATGAGGTCGGGCGTGCGCGCCTCGACCATCGTGAGCGCCGTGGCCCCGTCTCCGGCCGTGCCCGTCTCGTAGCCGGCGTCCTCGAGAATCGCGGCCAGGTAGTTCCGGACGTCCGGCTCGTCGTCCACGATCAGCACGTACTTCGTCTCGGCGGCGGCCATTCTCACTCCTCCGGGTTCTCGGTCGTTTCCGCTTCCGGTACGGGAAGCCTGTTGCGTGGGAAGATCAGGCGAAACACCGATCCTTCGCCCGGCGTCGTTTCGAGTGTGATGCGCCCGCCGTGCTCCTGCACGATCTTGCGCGTGAGGAGGAGGCCGAGGCCCGTCCCCCCCGACCCCTTCGTCGTGAAGAAGTTCGTGAACGCGAGCCGCCGGACCTCCTGGTCCATGCCGCAGCCCTCGTCCCGTACGGTGAAGACGATCTTCTCGTCGTCACCTTCGAGCCGGATGGCCACTTCGCACGGAAAGCGCCCGCTCATCTGGCAGGCGTCGATCGCGTTGCTGACGAGGTTCGCGAGGCACGTGTGGATGCCCTCGCGGTCGAACGGGGCGGGGGCGACGCCCTCTGCCTTCTCCCCGGTGACGACGACGCCCTCCCGGCCCGCCGCCTCCCGGTAGAGTTCGACCATCTCGTCGACGAACCGCGCCGGGTCGGTCTCCTCGACCGACAGCTCGCGACCCTTCGAGAACGACAGGAGGTTCCGGACGAGGACGGAGATCTTCTCCATGTTGCGGGAGAGCATTCCCCAACCCTCATCCAGCCTCTCCTCCTTGCCGCCCTTCAGTCCCGACTTGAGGAAGTACATGCCCCCCTCGAGCCCGGTGAGGATGTTCTTGATCCCGTGGGCGAGGCCCGCGACCGTCTGGCCGACGGCGGCCAGGCGCTCCGCGTCGATCTTCTCGCGCTCCACCTGCTTCAACTCCCGCAGGTCCTTCAGGAACGCCGCCGTCCCGAGGAACTCCTCGCCACGCTTGAGCACGTGGCCGGAGAAGCCGACCGGGATCTCCTCGCCGTCGTCGCGCGAGATGATCGTCTCCGGCAGGACCGTCTCGCCGCCACCGGCCCGGATTACGTCCCGGAACGCGGCGGGGAGGAGGTGCTCCGGCAGGGGCTGGCCCAGGACGTCCTCGGCCGCGAGGCCCAGGATCTCCCGCGCCGCCGGGTTGACGAGCAGCGTGCGTCCGTCCGGCCCGCTGCCGATGATCCCGTCGTGGGAGTGCTCCACGAGCGCCTCGCGCAGGGCGTCCGCCCGGACGAGTTGCTCCTCGGTCCGGCGGAGGTCGGTCACGTCCACGGCCATCTCGATGACGTGGGTGAAGCCGTTCTCGCCGCGGGACGCGGGCGCCGTCGTCACGATGTAGTGCGTCAACTCCCCTTCCTTCGAGATCCCGACCTGCTCCGACGTGTGGGTCTTCCCGTCGGCGAAGGTCTGGCGCGTGGGGCAACTCTCGCACTCCGTCTTCCGGCGCTTGAACATCTGGAAGCAGTGCTGCCCCGACGTGCCGCCGAACTTCTTCCGGAAGCGCTCGTTCGCGCGAACGATCCGGAGGTCCTCGTTCAGAACGGTGACGTAGCAGGGGACCTGCTCGAACAGAGTCTGGTACTCGTGCTTCAGGCGCGTCGTCTCCGTGATGTCCGTGGACATCTCGAGGACGAACGGGATGTTCCCCTCGTGGTCGTAGACCGGCGCCACGTGGACCATGTAGTGGGCGACGCGGCCGTCGCGGTCCACCCCGGTCTCCTCGTTGACGCGGACCTTGCCGTCTTCGAAAGTTCGGAAGGCCTCGCAGTTGGCGCACGGCTGATCGCACTTCTTGTAGATCTCGAAGCACTTCTTGCCGCGGGCGTCACCGAAGAGCGTGGCGAAATTGCGGTTCGTCTCGACGACCTGGTAACTGCGGTCGATGACCGCGATGTTCAGGGGAGCCTGTTCGAACAACTCCATCTTCAGCCAGTCGAACCCCCGACCGGTCATCCCACTCTCGGTTTGCATCATGGCTGCCTCCGTCCGGGGGCCGCGAGACGGCCGACCGTCTCGAGGAACTGCGGGATGTCCACGGGCTTCTCGATGTAGCCGTCCGGCGCTCGCACGTCGCGCCCGAGGCCCAGGCGGGACTCGGCGTCGGCGCGCGTCACGCCGGTCACGACGATGGCGGGGAGATCGGCCAGTTCCGGGATCTCCTTCAGCTCGCGGTAGAGCGACATCCCGGTGCGACCCGGCATCACGAGGTCGAGACAGACGAGCGCGGGGCCGACCTCGCGGATGAGGGCGAGGCCATCCTCGGCGTTCGACGCCACCCTCACCGTATAGCCCTCGTCCTCGAGGGCCGCCGCGAGGTAGCGGGAGACGTCCGCTTCGTCGTCCACGACCACGATCGTGCTCATGACTCCTCCTCTACTCCTTCCCGCTCGCCGGGACCGGCGTGAGGTCCACGGGCTGCGCGTGGCAGGTCCCGCAGAGCGCGAGCCTGGGATTGGCCTCCCCGTTCTTCGCGTCCTCCCGCTCGTGACAGGTGACGCAGGCGCCGTGCATCGCCCGCATGTAGCCGGGCGCCTCGAACGCCGAGTCGGCGGCCGGCGCCGCGACGAGATCCGTCCCGGCGATCATGTCGCGGTGGCACTCCAGACAGCTCGTCGTGTGCTCCCGCGAGCGCGGCTTGCTCGCGTCCGTGTGGCACATCGCGCAGGCGTCGTTCCCGCCCAGTTCTTTCACATGCCGGGCGTGCTCGAAGATGCGCGTGGGCTCGTACTGGTCGCGGTGGCACTCCCAGCAGGACGTCGCCCGATCGTTGGGCTTGTTCAGGTGGTGGCAGGTCCCGCACTTCTCGTGGCCGCCGAGGCGCTTCATGTGGTCGTCGTGATCGAAGAGCGAGATCCGCTCGGCGCGGTTCCCGTCGATCAGCAGCACGTCCTTCCAGTTCTCCGCCGGCTTCTCGCCGAGCGGCACGAGCGCCATGCGCGGGCCGAAGGGCGCCTGCGCCGGCACCTCGACGGCGACGACCTGGCGGGCGCCGCGGACCGGCGTCTCCACCGGTCGGCTGCCGAACACCGCGCCGCCGGGCATGAACGCGAAGGCGAGCGCCACACCGAGAACGAAGAGGAACGACGAGTGCCGGACCGTCGAGAGCGGCATCCGGATCACGTCGAGGCGCGGGGGCAGGATGTCGGCCAGTTCCTCGTCCGTTTCGTGGTGGTAGACGTTGAAGTTCTCCACGAAGAAGAGGAACACCACGATCGCACCGGCCACCACGCCGAGCGTCACGATGATCTCCTGCCAGGACGGGAAGTAGCTCGCGCCGGTCACGCTGATGCCGGAGACGCCGCCGACGTCGATGCGGTGCAGGATGAAGCCGAACACCACCATCAGCGCCGTGAGCGTCATGGCCCGCGAACTCCTCTGCGCCACGCCCGTGAGGAGCAGCGCGGCGGGGATGAGGGCCGAGATCGAGAGCTCGAAGACGAACAGCGCCGCCTCCCAGCCGTGGAACATGTCGCTGAAGTGGCCCCGAACGACCAGGTCGCAGAAGCGGATGCCGGCGTAGGTGAGGAGCACCCAGGCCAGCGGCTTGCCGAGGACCTTCAGCAGCTTGAACTCGGAGGGCTTGCCGTAGAGCCAGGACGTCCCGCGGGACTCGACCATGACCATCGCCATGCCGAGGCCGATCGCCGAGACGAAGAAGATCAGCGGCAGGAGCGGCGAGTACCAGAGCGGGTGGACGCGGCCGGGGGTGATGAGGAACAGCGAGCCCAGCGACGACTGGTGGAGCGTCGAGAGCATGATGCCCAGGATCACGAGGGGGAGCGTCACCCGGCGGAGGATGTCGTAGATCCGCTTGAAGCGGGACGACTCCAGCGGCACCGGGAGGAACTCGAGCGCGAGGACGGTCGTGTAGAGCATCACGCACCACGCCACCTCGAACAGCACCGAGTGGTGCTGCCAGAAGAACATCGGGCGCCAGATGTTCCAGGGCCGTCCGAGGTCGAACATCAGGCCGACCGCCACCGCCACGTAGCCGAGAAACGCCGTCAGGACCGCGGGGCGGACCAGCGGGCGCAGCTGCTCCAGCCGGAAGCAGTAGACGAGGGCCGCGATGACGAACCCGCCGGCGGCGAGCGCGACGCCGCCCATCACGTCGAAGCCGACCCACAGGCCCCATGGCGTGCCGTCGGTGAGGTTCGTCGTCTGGCCGAGCCCGCCGAAGAAGCGGGCGATGGCGACGGCGAACGTCACGCCGAGGATGAACCAGAGGGTCCCCTTCACCGCGCGCAGCCTGACCGTGCCGGTGTCGTTCATGCTTCACCCCCCTTCCCGTCCGGGGTTGCTTCGTCGGGCGTGACGGTGGAGACCGGCGGCATCAGGTTGTCGTCCTGCTTCGCCGCCATCAGCTCGTTGCGCCGCCCGATGAGCCAGCGGAGCCCGAGCATGGCGGCGCCCATGCCGAGGAACATGAACGGGACCGCCTTCAGAGCGCCCCAGGTGCGCATCGGCAGCGAGTCCTCCGGCACCGTGCCGGGCAGCTCGATGTCGACGTCCGAGACGTTGAGGATGCTCGTCCCGCCGGCCTCGGTCTCGCCCCAGACGTGGGGCAGATAGGTCCCGGTCCCCTTGCGGATCCGGTCCTTCGCCTCGGTGAGCAGCTTGTCCCGGTCGCCGAAGATCGTGGCGTCCGTCGGGCAGGCCTCGGTGCAGGCCGGGGCCTTCTCGGAGCCACTGGTGATCTTCTCGAAACAGAAGACGCACTTCTTCACCTTCGGAGCCGCGGAGTCCCAGGAGTAGCGCGGGATCTGGAACGGGCAGGCCATCATGCAGTAGCGGCAGCCCATGCACTTGACCGCGTCGTAGACGACCGCGCCCTCTTCGGTCTTCTTGAGGGCCCCGACGGGGCAGGCGGACGCGCACGCCGGCTCGTTGCAGTGGCGGCACTGGCGCCGGACGTAGCGGTCGCTGCCCAGGCGGTCGATCGTCGTCCATCGCGTCGCGGAGAGGTCGTCGATCTTCGCCTGCCACGCGCGCGCCCGGTCCTCGCCGGAGTCGTGGCGTTCCTTGCAGGCCGCCACGCAGGCCTCGCAACCGATGCACTTCGTCACGTCGGTGAGGATGCCCCAACTCATATCGGCTGATTCTCCTTCCCGAGAGCCTTCGCGACCTTCTCACCCGCGTCCGGAACGAAGCGCCAGCCGACCTCGGAGACGTACTGCGTGGTCGGCATCAGCGCGATGTGGGCGAGCTTGGTGAAGGGGGCGACGAGCAGCGCCAGGTCGGCGGTGAGGATGTGCACGAGCAGCGTGAACTCGAACGGGATCGGGTTGAGCGACGGGTGCATCGTCAGGAAACCCGTCAGGAACGGGAGCCCGACGATCACGAGGATCGCCAGGTCCGATCCCCGCGACAGGGCGCGTCCCTCGGGCGTGCCGAGCCGGATCACGATCATCACGACGATGCCGACGATGGCCGCCAGCGTCAGGACGTCCACGAGCAGGTTCGGCAGCGTCGGCCAGGAGAGGCCGATCGCGCGCTCGATCAGGACGACGTGCGTCGCGAGGAACAGCGGCGCGAGGATCACACCGACGTGGAAGACGACGGAGGCGACGCTGAACGTCTTCTTCTCGTTCCAGGCCTGGAGCGGGAAGACCCAGCGGAACGTGTTCTTCCGGAGCGCCGGCCCCGGGAGCGACTTGTCGCCGGCCCTTCCCAGCGCCTTTAGCATCGCCAGGACGGTGAGCACCCCGTGCCGGACCAGGCCGAGCGCAAAGATCGCGAGCGCCAGGCGGAACAGGGGACCGCGGGCAAATTCGAGCCATGCTTCCATGGACTAGTTCTCCTCTTCCGCGGTGTCGCCCTGCGGGACGAGCTTCACGGGGCTGAAGTCGAGGGCCTTGAGGATGAGGTCGTGGAGCCCGACGACCTCCACGTCGGGCAGGTCGTTGTCCTCGCAGACTTCGCGCAGCTGCTTCTTGCAGTTCGCGCAGGGGGCGACGAGGTACTTCGCGCCGGTGGCGCGGATCTGGTCCGCCTTCTTCTTCCCGCCGATCTTCGTGCGGAACTCGCGGATCTCGTCGATGGAGACCGCGCCGCCGCCCCCGCCGCAGCAGTAGTTGTGCTGCCGGTTCGGGGTCATCTCCACGAAGTCCTTGCAGATGATCTTGAGGATCTCGCGGGGCGGCTCCGTGATCCACCCGCTCCGCGCGATGTTGCACGGGTCGTGGTAGGTCGTCCTCTCGTCGATCACGTCCGGCGCCACCTTCAGGCGGCCGTCCTGGATGGCCTGCCAGGTGTACTCCATGATGTTGATGACGGGCGGGGAGTCCTCGCCGCCGCAGTAGGTGGGGAGGAAGCCCTTCGCGGCGCGGGACGCGTGGCCGCATTCGCCGACGACCACGCCCTTCGAACCCAGGCGCCGGACCTCGTCCCCCGCCATCCTCACGATCCGGCCGAGCATCCGGTCGCTGTAGAACAGGCCGTAGTTGATGCCGTCGAAGTCGTGGGTGCCGATCGTCCAGGACCCGCCGGACAGCTCCATCACCGCCGCGAGGCCCATGAGGGTGTCGGGCTCGAGGAGGTAGTCGGAGACGGCGGGGAAGAAGACCCACTCGGCCCCGTCCACGTCGATCGGGTACTTGATGTCGGCCTCGTAGATGTCCCGGAACTCCTCCTCGAGGAACTCGCAGGTGTCCACGAGGGCCGGGATCGGGATCGCCGAGGTGTTGTGCGTCTCGCCCTCGAGCTGCTCGCGGACGGAGACGAGGAGCGCCTTCGGGATGATGTCGATCTCGGCGAGGATCCAGCGGGTGAGGTGCGTCATCAGGCCGTGGTCGATGCCCATCGGGCACTCGTTCTTGCACCGCCGGCAGGCCGTGCAGCGGTACATGTCCACCGCCATCTGGTGGATGTGGTCGTCGGAGAGTTCGAAGCCTCCGAAGAGCCTCGCCTTCGTCCGGCCGCCGGGCGTGAAGTAGCGCCGGTAGACGCGGAGGAGAAGCTCGGACCGGACGCAGGGAATGTCCCGATCCTCCTGCGTCACCTCGTAGACGGGGCAGAGGTCGGCGCAGCGCGAGCACTTCGTCGTGATCCGGGAGTACTGGTCGAGGATCAGCGCGTAGTTGCTGTGCGTAAGGATCGCCGCGAAGGCCTCGAGGAACCGCCGCGGGCGGTCCGTGAGGTCCATCTTCTCGGTGTAGTAGGGCAGCTTTGCGGTCACCGCACGCTCCTTTGGGGAGTGGATTTCTGGGTAGCGCATTGGCAACGCCCGTACCCAACGGTTGACGTTTCGATAAATAGTTGAGAAGTCAGGGGTTAGATCAATTTGCCCTGCCCTTGTCACGTCTCACATCTGTGACATGATGTCTCGGATATGTCGCAAACATGGTGCAGCCGTGTGACAATGGACGGATGGGACAGCTCGACGCGCGGTACTTCCCGCTGATCTTCGACAACGTGAGCCAGGGGATCTTCACGATCGACGAGGACGGCTTCATCACGTCCTTCAACCGGCGGGCGGAGCGGATTACCGGCTACACGCGGGAGCAGGCGATCGGCCGGCCCTGCCACGAGATCTTCCAGGCCGACCTCTGCGAGGGGACGTGCCTCCTCAAGCAGAGCATCCAGACCGGCGAGGAGGTCGAGGACTG
>JBDLIY010000153.1:0-8576 GCA_039714635.1 Planctomycetota bacterium | reverse complement strand
CGCCGGCGGAGCTTCCGCCGGGGTCTCGGCCGGGGCGGCCGGCGTGCTCTCCACGCGGCGGACCACGACCTTCTTGCCCTTCTCGTCCTTCAGAGCCTGGACGTCGCTCGGGCGGACACCCTCGTCCGCCAGGCGCTTCGTCTCCATGCCCTGGCGCGTCTTGGCGATCTTCGCGCCCTGGACCACGGAGTCGGTCAGCGCGCGGAGGATCACCTGGATGCTCCGCATCGCGTCGTCGTTGCCCGGGATCGGGATGTCCACGATCTCGGGGTCGCTGTCGGTGTCGATCAGGCAGATCGACGGGATGCCGAGCTTGTAGGCTTCCTTCAGGGCGATGTGCTCCCGGCGCGGGTCGACGATCACGACGGCGCCCGGCAGCTTCTTCATGTTCCGGATGCCACCGAGGTTCCGGAGCAGCTTGCGCTTCTCGCGCATGAAGGTGCTGAGCTGCTTCTTCTTCATCATCGACGTCGTGCCGTCGACTTCCTGGGCCTCGAGCTCCTCGAGGCGGTCGAGACGCTTCGTGATGGTCTCGAAGTTCGTGAGCGTGCCGCCCAGCCAGCGCTCGGTCACGTAGTGCATGCCGGAGCGGCGGGCTTCGGACTCGACGACGGCCTTCGCCTGGCGCTTCGTCCCGACGAAGAGGATCTCACGGCCGTCGGCCGTCAGGCGCTGCAGGAAGTTCACGCCGCGGATGAGCCCCTTGAGGGTCTCGCGGAGGTCGATGATGTGGATGAGGTTCCGCTTGCCGAAGATGAACTGCTCCATCTTCGGGTTCCAGCGGGAGACGCGGTGTCCGAAGTGGACGCCGGAGTCGAGGAGGTCTTTCACGGATACGACGGCCAACTGTCACCTCCGATCCTTGTGAGCCAGGCAGGATCGGCCTGAGCTTGTCCGGATGGGAAAAGCGGGTTCACGGGAAATCGCGGATCGACGGTCGATCTCGCGACGAAGACGCCGATTGTAGGCGATGGAGCGGGGCCGACGAGGAAAAACGGGCTACGCGAGGGCGGCCAGGACCCTCGCGGCGGCGGCCACCGCCCGGAGGCCGTCCTCGCCCGGGACGCGCGGGCGGGAGCCCGTCTCCACGGCCCGCAGGAAGTCCGTCAGCTCCGAGGTCAGCTTGTCGCCCCCCCGGTCGAACTCGACGGCCACCGTCGTGCCGTTTCCTCCCCGGACCGAGAGGGAACGCTCCGTCTCCGGGACGACCCGGCTGGCCGTCAGCTCCGCCACGCAGCCGTTCTCGAACTGCAGGCGGGCCCGGACCTCGTCCTCGTGGTCCGTGACCACGGACCGGCCCCGGGCCGAGACGTCCGAGATGTCGCTCGGCACGAGCGCCAGGCAGACGTCGACGTCGTGGATCAGGAGGTCGAAGACGACGCCGATGTCCCGCACCCGGGGAGACCAGGGCGCGACGCGCCGGCTCTCGATGCGGCGCGGGTCCGGGATCCGCCGGGCGACGTCGTCGATCGCGGGATCGAAACGCTCCACGTGGCCCACCGCCAGGACGGCGCCGGAGTCCTCCGCCGCGCGCACCAGCGCGGACGCGTCCGGAACGCTCGACGCGAGAGGCTTCTCCACGAGCACGGAGACGCCGCGCGCCAGCAGGGGCTCCGCCACCTCCCGGTGGCTCGACGTCGGGACGGCGACGATCGCGGCGTCGAGGTCGTCGGGCAGTTCGTCGACGTGGGAGAGGAGCGGGACGTCGAAGCGTTCCACGTTCGCCCGCCTCTCGTCGACGCGGGGATCGACGGCGGCGACGAGGTCCACGCCGGGCAGGCCCGAGAGAATACGGACGTGGTGGCGTCCGAAGCTGCCGACTCCCACGACGGCGGTGCGGATGGTCATCAGTCTGCGTCCACCAGCATGAACTTGATCCGCGCCTGCGCGGCGAGCCGGCCCTCCACCGTAGCGGTGCAGAGCACGCGGCCCGTGCGCGGTTTCACGTTCTCCGCGAGGGACTCGATGCGCAACTGGTCGCCGGGGACGACGGCGCGGCGGAGCTTCACGCGGTCGATGGAGAGCAGGACCGCCAGCTTGCCGGTGTGCTCGAGCTTCCGGAGCAGAAGGACGCCGGAGAGCTGCGCCATCGCCTCCACGATCAGCACGCCGGGCATGACCGGCTGGTCGGGCCAGTGCCCCTGGAAGAACGGCTCGTTGATGGAGACGTTCTTGATGCCGACGGCGCGCGTGTAGCCCTCGAGCTCCACGACGCGGTCGATGAGCAGGAACGGGAAGCGGTGCGGCAGGATCCGCATCACCTCCCGGATGTCGAGCTGCTGCTCGACGCCGCGCCGGGCCTTCGCCGCGCGGAGGCTCTCCTCCCGCAGGCGCCGGACCAGCTCGACGTTCGCCCGGTGGCCCGAGCGGACGGCGGTGACGCGGGAGCGCAGGTCGGCGTTGAGGAGGAACAGGTCGCCCAGGAAGTCGAGCAGCTTGTGGCGGGCGTACTCGTCCGGGAACCGCAGCTCGTTGTCGATCGGGCTCCCGTCCCCGGCCACGACGAGCGTGTTCGAAGTGTTCGCCCCCTTGCCGAAACCGGCTTCCTGGAGCGCCTTCGCCTCGCGCTCCAGCACGAAGGTGCGCGCCGGGGCGATCTCTTCCTCGAAGACCTCGGGCGTGATCGGAAACAGGATCCGCGACGCCGGCAGCTCCGGCGTCTTGTAGTCGAGCGTGTAGCCGACGACGAGGCCGTCCGTGGAGGGCGAGGCGACGAGCGTCACGTCCTCGCGGGAGAGGTCGACGACGACGTCCCGCTCGAGTTCGCTGACCGGCCGGTTCTCGTCCTGCTCCGAGATGCCCGCCTGGCGGATCGCGTCCAGGAACGGCATCGCCGAGCCGTCCATCCCCGGCAGCTCCCCGCCCGAGAGCTCGACCTCGAGGTTGTCGATCCCCAGCGCGAAGAGGCAGGCGAGGAGGTGCTCCGGCGTCTGGACCTCGGCTTCCCCGGCCTTCAGGACGGTGCGCCGGTCGCCCTCGACGACGTTCCTGACGTCCGCGGGTACGCGAGGCTGCTCCGGGAGGTCCGTCCGGACGAAGGTCACACCCGCGTCCGGTTCGGCCGGCTTCAGAACGAGGGTGACCGGCTCCCCGGAGTGCAGACCGGTCCCCGTGAGCGTCGCGGTCCCGGCGATGGTGTTCTGCTTGCGGCTCAAATCGATCGTCTCTCTACTTCGGCTCTTCGGCCGGCTTCTCCGGGCTGTCGGCCGGCTTGTCGGCCGGCTTGTCACCGGGCTTCTCCGGCTCGTCGACCGGCTTCTCCGGCAGATCGCCGTTCATGATCTTCAGGATCTCGTCCGTCAGGTCCAGGCCCTTGTCCCAGTAGAGTACGGGATGAGAGGCGATGAGCATCTGGAGTTCCTGCGGATTGCGGGGCTCGCGCGGCACCACGTTCACGAGGAAGACGCCGTTCAGGCCGCTGCGGCGGGCGAAGTTCTCGGCCTCGTTCTTGATCTCGGTGTAGATCTGGCTCAGCCCCTTCACGTGGGCCCGCGCCACCGCTTCCTTCTGGTCCTTCTGGTCCCACTCGAGCTGGAACTTCTCGCGCTCGAGTTCGCGCTGGAGCTTCCGGTACTCGGCCGTGCCCTCGAGCAGGATCCCCAGCTCCGCGCTCCGTTTCTTCAGCTCGTTGAAGCGCACCATCAGGGCCTCGTCGATCCGCTTGATGTCCTCGACCGCCCTCTGCTCGATCTCCCCGACGCGCCGGTATCCCTGGAAGACCTTCGTCACTTCCACGAAGCCGATCTTCGCGGGCGCGAAGACGGCCTGGGAGGCCGCGGTTCCGGCCAGGGCGCCGGCGACGAGCATCGCCGCCAGCACGAGGGTGACCGGCTTGCTCAAGAACTTCATCTTCCTCTCCTCTTTCCCCCGAGGGGGGCGATCAGAACGGCCGGTCGATCGAGAACGAGATGACCTGGAGGTCGTCTCCCTCCTCGTCCCGAAGCGGCCATGCAAAGTCGAATGCCAGGGGCGTCGGCCCGAAGAACGGCACCTTCACGCGGATTCCGAAACCGGCCGCCACGCGCGTCCTCGTCCAGAGATTCGTGTTCCAGTTGTCCGCCGTGTTCCCGCCGTCGACGAAGACGACACCCCTCAGAAACTGGTCGTAGACGGGGAAGCCGTACTGGGACCGGAACAGCCACATGGTCTCGCCGCCCATCGGGTCGCCGTCGCCCGACCTCAGGCTCCGCTCGATCTTCTGGCGTCCCCGGTTCGTGTTCGGATTCCCTTCCGCCCGCGGACCGACCGTTCCGTATTCGAAACCGCGGATGGTGTTGCGGCCTCCGGCGTAGAAACGGTCGAAAGGCGGCACCTGGTCTGAACTCCCATACGGTTTGGAGCCGCCGATTCGGAATTTCAGCTCCAGGAGGTGCCGGCGCTCCTTCCGGTCCGTCCAGAGGGTATTGAACTGCGTGATCCCGGCCTGGACCTTCCAGTAGTCGACCTCGCCGCCGAACGGCCCCCCCGCGAGGTCGAAGCCGATGTCCGTCAGGAACCCCCGGCCCGGCGACGCCGGCAGGTCCACGCGCGCCCAGGAGAGCCCGAAGCCCATCCGGTTCTCCCGGGTGAGCCCCTTGAAGAGGTAGGCGTTCGGGGGCGAGTCGGTGCCGAGCCCGTCGATGCGGACGTTCTCGATGCGGAAGCTGGTGCTCGCGCGGATCACGTCGTCGAAGCGGCGCTCCGGGTTCCGCCACGCCTTCCCGGTCGAGAACCCGAAACCCGTCCGGCCCGAGTCGTAGTTGAAGCGCGAAAAGCGCGTGTGAACGAGGTCGACGCCGAACGACCAGGGCGTCTCCTCGAACTCCTCCGCCGGGCCGGTGATGAGGTAGTGGTCGAGGAACCAGGGCTCGGTGAACGCCAGCTTGTAGGTCGCGTAGTTGTTCCCGGGCTGGAGGATCAGGTCGAGCGTCTGGCCACCACCGGTGAAGGCGGTGCCCTCGAAGAACTTCGCGAATCGTTCCGGCACGTCGGCGTAGTCGAAGTTCTTCTTCTTGAAGGCGATGAGCGCGACGAGGCCGAGGTCCGAGTTGACGCCGGCCGAGAAGCGGAGCGACCCGGTGCGCCCCTCCCTCAGGTCGACCAGCACGTCCTTCCATCCCGGGTCGTCCGTGTCCTTCACCACGGTGTTGACCGACCCCATCTCGAAGAACCCGGTCGCTTCGAGGCGGCTCCGGGACTTCGCGAGTTCGACGGAGTTCAGGGGGCCGCCGGGGTGGACGCCGAGGTTCCGGCGGACGACGCGGTCCCGCGTGACGGCGTTGCCGGTGATGTCCACGCGGCGGACGCGGACCGGCTTCCCCTCGGTGATCACGAACTTGATCTTCGTCTTCCGCGTGCGGGGATCGTCCGACGTCACGCGCTGGACGCGACAGTTGAAGTAGGCGTGCTCGAGGTAGAAGCGCTGGAGCCGCGCCAGGTCCGTGAAGATGTCCTCCTCGCGCCGGCGATCCCCGGGTTCCATCCGGACGAGTTCCCGCAGCTCGGCGTGGTCCTCGGGGAAGGTCCCGCCTCCCTCGATCACGACCGACTCGATGCGATACGCCTGGTTCTCCTGGACGCCGATCGTGATCGTGACCTCTTCCTTGTCCGCGCTGAAGCTGAGGTCCTTCAGCTCCACCGTGGCGTCGAGGAAGCCCTCGCTCCGGTACTTCTTGGCGATCATGATCAGGTCCTGGTCCAGCTTCCGGCGATCGAAGCGGCCCAGTTCCCAGAAGCCGTTCTCCCTCGACAGCATCCAGTCGTCGAGATCACCCTCGCCGAAGTAGACGTTCCCCTCGAACCGGATGTCGTCGATCGTCACCTCCGGTCCCATGATCGCGGTGAAGAGGACCTGCCGTCCCCCACGGTAGGCGCCCTGGGACGCCCGGACCTCCGCGAAGTAGTAGCCCTTCCGGCGCAGGTACTCCTCGATGCGGCCGCGGTCGAGTTGCACCGTGTACTCGGCGAAGGCGTGCCACTTCTGCGTTCGCAGGGACTTCTCCATCTCCTCGAAGTCGTCCTCATCGAGGTCTTCGAACCCCCGGAAGACGACGGACGAGAGGACCGGGTACTCCTGGACCACGAAGACGATGCGGACACCGCCGGAAACGGGCTCCTCCCGCGTGGTGACCGACTCGTAGAAACCCAGGAGAGTGGAGACGTCCTCGGCCAGGACGGCCTGGGAGAGGATCTGCCCCTCCTTCGTCTGGATGAGCGTCTCGAGGTCCGCCTCGTTCCGCAGGTTCCCTTCCCAGGCGATTTCCTTCACCACGAGACCGCTCCGGGCCGACGCGAACCCGCAGAGCGCGGTCAGGATCAGGAGGGTGACGCCTGCGATGCGGATGCCGGACTCCTCAGAACGGCGGCTGGTAGCTCGCCAGATTCTCGAAACGCATGAATCGGTTGAGGAACGTGAGCTTCACCGTCCCCGTAGGTCCCGTCCGCTGCTTCGCGACGATCACTTCCGCGATGCCCTGGTTGTCCTCCCGTGGGTCGTAGTACTCGTCGCGGTAGAGGAAGGCGATGACGTCGGCGTCCTGCTCGATGGCGCCCGACTCGCGGAGGTCGCTCATCCGCGGGCGGTGGTCCTCGCGCGCGTCCACGGACCGGTTCAGCTGCGAGATCGCGATGATCGGGATGTCGAGCTCGCGGGACAGCCCCTTCAGCGACCGCGAGATCTGGCTGATCTCCTGCTGACGGTTCTCGGCGCGATTGCTCTCCATCAGCTGGAGGTAGTCCACGACCACCAGCCCGAGGTTGTGCCGCGCCTTCAGGCGGCGCACCTTCGCGCGGAGGGCGAGCACGGAGAGCGCCGGCGTGTCGTCGACGAAGATCGGCGCCTCGGAGAGCCGCCCCGCCGCCGCCGACAGCCGCGGCCATTCGTCCGGCTGAACCTGGCCGCGCCGCAGGCCGTGGGCGTTCACCTTGGCGTTGGAGCAGAGCATGTTCATCACGATCTGCGCCTTCGCCATCTCGAGGGAGAAGACCGCGCACGGCACCTTCTCGACGATGCCGACGTGCTCGGCGATGTTCAGGGCGAAGGTGGTCTTGCCCATCGAGGGGCGGCCGGCGACGACGATGAGCTGCGAGCCCTGGAGGCCGCCGGTGAGGTCGTTCAGCTCGTGGATCGGCGTCTGGACGCCGTTGAAGTTCTGCTCCCCGCTGTCGATCTGCTTGAAGAGCGGGGAGAGGATGTCGGCGATGTGGACGGTGTCGCCCGTCTCGACCTCGCGGTCGAGGTTGAAGAGCAGCCCCTCGGCGTAGTCGAGGAGTTCGCGGCCGTCCATGTCGCCCTCGAACGCCTGGGTGACGGCCCGGGTGCACTCCCGGATGACGGCCCGCCGCAGCGACCGCTCACGGACGATCCGCGCGTAGTGCTCGGCGTTCGCCGCCGTGGGGACGGCGCCGGCCAGATCGTGGAGCGCCTCGTCGCCGCCGATCTTCTCCATGGCGCCCTGGCGGACGAGTTCGTCGCGCAGGATGACGACGTCGATCGCGGAGCCCCGGTCGAAGAGGTCGGTGATCGTGTCCCAGATGACCTGGTGGCCGGTGCGGTAGAAGTCGGTCGAGCGGAGGAGCGGGAGGATCTCGCCGAGAACCTCCGGGTCGAGGAGGACGGAGCCGAGCACGGCCCGTTCGGCCTCGATGTCCTGCGGGGGCACGCGCTCCGCGCTCGTCGGTGACTTCTGGATCAACCTGCCGCCCTTCCTGGGTCGCCCGGAAAAGGTCCACCGCGCCCCCGGACGGGGGCGCGGTGACATGTGATTCCGCGGGATTCTAAGGCCCGGCGGTAACGGATGCAACCGAGCGGGAGGACGGGTGTGCCTAGTCCTCTTCCGCCTCGACCGTAACCTTCACCGGAACCTGAACTTCGGGGTGCAGGGAGATCGTCACGTCGAACTCCCCCACCTCCTTCAGGGGCGCCTCGAGGACGACCTGCTTCTCGTCCAGCTCATGTCCGCACGCAGCGATCGCGTCCACGATCTGCTTCGCACCGACGGAGCCGTAGAGGTGGCCTTCCTCGCTGGCCTTCGCCGCGATGGTGACCGCGACGGTGGCGAGCGTCTTCGCCACCTCCATGCGGTCGGCCTTCACGAGTTCCATCTCGGCCGCGATCTTCTCGGCCTTCTTGCGGACGTACTCGATCGCCTCGGGCGTCGGGATCTCGGCGAGGCCGTTCGGCAGCAGGTAGTTGCGGGCGTAGCCCTTCGCCACCTTCACGATGTCGCCGCGGGCGCCGAGGCCCGGTACGTCGTCTCTCAGAAGGAGTTCCATGGTTGCCTCCTCAGCCCTGGTTGCCGACGTACGGCATCAGACCCAGGTAGCGGGCGCGCTTCAGGGCGACCTTCGCCTGGCGCTGGTGCTTGGCGCAGTTGCCGGAGCGCTTCCGGCTGAAGAGCTTGCCCTGGCCCGTGGTCAGCTTCTGGAGGGACTGGAGGTCCTTGTAGTCCATCTTCTTGACCTTCTCCCGGCAGAAGCGGCAGCGGGCCCGGTCGCGGAAACGTCGGTTCTTCATCGCCATGGCCTAGGCCTCCTCTTCCTTCTTCTCCGCCGAGTCCTCTTCGGCGGGAGCCTCGGTCGTCTCGGCCTCGGGGGCC
>JBDLIY010000152.1:0-8583 GCA_039714635.1 Planctomycetota bacterium | reverse complement strand
GGCCGGCCGCCGGTGATCGGCACCGTGAAGATGTCGTAGTTGCCGTTCCGGACGGAGCTGAAGGCCACGGTACTGCCGTCCGGGCTGACGCGGGGCAGGGTGTCCTGCGCCTCGTGGAGCGTCAGGCGGAGGGCGGGGCCCTTCCCGTCGACGGGGGCGACCCAGACGTCGCCGCGGTAGCAGAAGACGACCTGTTTCTGGTCGGGAGTGAGGCTGGCGTAGCGGAGCCCGGCGGTGGGCTTCTCCGCGGCCCCCGCGACGCCGCCGGCGAGAACGGCGACGGCGAGGAAGGCGAGTACGGCGGTCATCCGGCGCATGAGGAGTCTCCAGAAATGGTCGCCCCGGGTCCTGTCCACCCGGAGCGGAAGAGTCGAGAACCGTCGATTGTAGGAGCGGCGGCCCGACGGCCCAAACAGTCGGCGACGCCTGCCCCCGTCTCTGTACGGGTCGGTCGGGCCGACCGCACCGGGGAAACGGGAGCGGCTCGAGGGCCTCGAATTCCGGCTTGTCCCGAAGCCGAAGTAGTCCGTTTGGCCCGGGAGTTGATGTTTCACTCCCTCACGGCATCGCGCGCCGGAGAACCAGACCCATGACGAAACTGCGTATTTTCGCCCTCATCGGGCTGTTCGGCTGCCTCGTCGTCACGACGGGCTTCGCCGGCGACGACACCACGGAACTGGCGATTCTCAAGGCCCGCATCGATTTCGGGCCGCGCCCGGGCACCGACCGCCTCCTGGTTCGCGCCGCGTTCGACCCCTCGCTGCTCGTGGAGGGGCTCGACCCAGGTAACTGCGCGCTGTCGGTTACGGTGGGACCGGAGGCGGTCATCTCGTTACCACCCCTCACCGAACGCGACCGACTCCGGTCGAAGCGAAACGGGGTGTGGACCTTCAAGCGGAAGGCGACCCGGACGAACCGCGACTCCCTGAAGCTGCGGATCCACCTCGGGAAGGGCGTGATGACCCTCTCCGGAGAGCGCCTGAACCTCTCGGAGGTCCGCGGCCTCGGCGCCGAGGAGGTCTCCTTCTCGCTGTCGGTCGCCGGAGCAACGTTTTCGAAAACCCTCGAGATGGGCGTGAAGGACTCGCGCTGGCGGTACCGGTACACCGGCAAGGGCCACGGCATCGGCGGCGGCTTCCCCGGGGGCCTGCCGGGCGGAGGCGGTGGAGGCACCGGCGGCGCGGTGGCGGTCCGTACCCTCAGCTACGGCTCCTTCCCCGCATCGAGCACGTTCCAGGCCATGGTCCTCCGGACGGAGCAGGCCTACTCCACGGAGTTCAGGAGGCGCTTCCCGCCCCCGCCGCCGGGGATGGGCATGCCGATCTACTCTCCCCCGCCGGTCGACTTCACGATGGAGATGGTGGTCCTCATCGACCTGGGTTCCCGCAGCACCGGCGGGTACACCGTGGGCGTGTCGAGGGCGGTGGAGAACGGGACGGGACTCCTGGTCTACTGGCAGGAGACGAGACCCGGCGCGAACTGCGCCGTCACGATGGCGATCACGAACCCCTTCGTCTTCGTCGCGGTCTCGAGACGCGACGGTGCGGTCTCCTTCACGGGGAGCACCGTCACGAAGAACTGCCCGTGATCCCGTAGGCGGTTCGACTGGCCTCATCGAGGGGGAGGCGGTGCTCACGCCGCCTCCCGCCCTCCTCGGTCGGACGACGCGACTTGGGATAGGATGGCGGCCATGCGGCGCCTGGCCCTCCTCCTCCTGCTCTTCCTGCTCCTTCCCGCCGGCTGCGGCGGGGACGACGCGATCCTCGCCATGAACGCCGGCCTGGTCGCGATGGAGAACGACCGCGCGGCCGAGGCGCTCCCGCACTTCGAGGCGGCCCTCGCCGCGAACCCGGACTGGCGCGAGGCGCGGATCAACGTCGCGGTCGCCCGCTTCCACGCCGGCGTCGGGGACGGCGGCGTCCTCGAGTCCCGGCCCGACGATCCCCACGCCCTGTTCCTCACCGGGGCGCGGAGCCGGATGGCCGGGGAGGCGCAGCGCGCGATCGACGCGTTCGAGCGCCTGGCCCGAATCGCGAACGACGACCTCCACGTCTGGTGCTGGCTCGGCCTCTCCCTGAAGGACGCGGGGCGCGTCGAGGAGGCGGAGGCGGCCCTCGTCCGGGCCGGCGATCTCCGGCCCGCGAAGGCCGCGCTCGCCGTGCTGCGCGGCGAACCGGCGGGTGCGCTCACGGGCCCGCCGATCCGGGGGCGGTACGCGTACTGGAGCCGCTTCGCCCGCGCGATCCGCCGCTTCCCCGGCGTGGACCGGGAGCCGGGCCCCGGGGAGAACTGGATCGAGATCCGGCTCGTGCCGGGCGCGCCGCCGGAGACGATGGCCGGACCGGCCGGCGGCGCCGGCGAACCCGGCGTGGAGATCCGCGCGGGCCGTTGCTGGTTCGGCGACGTGAAGCCCGGAAGGATCGCCCTCGGCGACGGCCCGCGCGTGGACTTCGTCCGCGTCGTCTGGCCGAGTGGACGGCTCACGGCCCACGGGCCGTATGATGCGAACCAGGAAGTCGTGATCCGGGAGTCCGATTCATGAAGCGACTCGCCCTGCCCCTGGCCCTCCTCGTGCTCGCCGCCTGCCCTTCCGGCTCGAGGGGGCCCGCCCACGGAAAGAACCTGGTCGATCCCGTCGAGAACTGGACGGAGAAGGCGGACGCGGACTGGGCGGACGACGCGTCGTCGGAGGTGATCCGGCTGGGCCGCCTGACCGCCGACAACGTCCTCGACCTCACGCCGCAGAAGGCGGAGGGGGTCTGCCGGATCCTCGCGCACCTCGACCACCCGGGCGCCCGGGCTCTCCTCCTCGATCTCGTTTCGCACCCGGACGGGAAGTCCGGTTTCTACCGGCCGTTCGTGATCGCCGCGGCGGCGATCTCCTGGGCGCGGGCGATCCAGACCGGGCAGGTCGAATCCCTCGCGCCGCTGACGGAGCGGCTGGTGAAGGACGCGGAGGGGATGGCGGACTTCCGGTGGTTCGACTCCCTCGCGAGCACCGTGGAGGCGACGACGGCGCGGGACGTGCTGCCCGCGCTCCGGGAGGCGGCGGCCCGGCTGGGGAAGGAGTCCGAGAAGGTGTCCTCGATCCTCTCCCGCCGGGTGATCCAGGTCCACCACCGGCTGAACGATCCGGGAGCGGTGGCGCTGGCGAAGGAGATCCTCGAGGGGAAGCCCCGGTTCGAGAGCGGGGACGCGCTCCGCTACCTCGACCGGCAGGATCCGGAGGCCGGCCTCGCGTTCGCGGAGAAGATCCTCCCCGGGACCGGCGCGACGACCGCGGCCCTCATGGTCATCCACCGCCACGGCGGCCCGCGGACGGAGGAGCTCACGGCGAGGGCGGAGGAACTCATGGCCGGGCTGCCCCGGGCGAACCGGCTCCTCCTCACCTGGTTCGGCCGCCCGCCGTCCTGGGAGCCGCCGCGCGAGTTGCGCGAGGACCCGGCGGTCGCTCGGTTCCTCGTGCGGAACGGCATCGGGAACCGGATGAAGTACCTGCGCCTCTGGATCCAGCCGGTCCTTACGCGGACGCAGGCGCGGTGGTTCGCGGACGAGGCGAGTTCCCTCGCGCAGCGCGCGGAGCTGGCGGCCCTGTTCTCCGAGCCGATCCCGCACTTCTGGGACGGCAAGGGCGTCCCGGACCCTTACGGGGTCTGGGAAGATCGTCTCTCGCAGTGGTGGGAGACGAGAGGCTACCGCCTGACGTACGACAAGGCGGAGAACCGCTACACGCCGGAGAAGTAGAAGAGGTCCCCCGCCGGCGGGTCGAACTCTTCGCCGAGGAAGTCGAACCGCTCCACCGCCGGCCGGCGCAGCAGGCCCGCCGGGCCGTCCTCGACCACCGTCACCAGCGCGTCGTGGGCGCGCAGGCAGGCCTCCTTCTTCCGCGTCTCCTCCGGCGTGAGATCGATGACGGCGTCGATCTCGGCGTCGGCGGTCGGGAGGAGCAGCCGCGGCGCGATGGCGTCGCAGTCCGCCTGCCGGTAGACGATCATCGCGAACCGGATCCCGGGCCGCGTCAGGAGCGCCTGGCGGATCGCCCAGTGGGAGGCGACGTGGTCGGCGTGGGCGTTCACGCCGCGCGGGTCGTGGCCGACGACGACGTGCGGGGAGAAGGCGTCGATCGCGCGGCCGATCGCGTCGCCGACCTCGTCGAGCGGGACGCGCGCGAGACGGGAGTCCGGAAACCGGCCGACGATCAGGCCGTCGATCCCCGTCACCTCCGCCACCGTCTCCAGGCGTTCTTCGCGGAGGTCCCCCACGGCGTCGGGGGAGAGGCCGTTCGCGGGGCCGTACGACGACGCCTCGCCGCGCGTCAGGGTGAAGAGGACGGCCGCCGCGTCCGGGTCGGCGCCGGCCCGGGCGAGGACGCCGGCGCAGCCGTAGGCCTCGTCGTCGGGGTGGGGAAAGACGGCGAGAAGCCGTTTCGGCCGGTCGGCGAGGGCCCGAAGAGCGTCGATGTCACGAATGAGCACCATCCAGAGAACATATCGCCTCCATACGGTGTCAGGGCAAAACGCGCACATTCGAGTTCGAGAGGGGTGGTCCTCGTCCAACGGTGCGCGTTTTGCCCTGACACCGTATGGGGTAGACGTGGCCCGGGCGATCGTCGTAGCCTCTGCGGATGCTCGTCATCTCCGACGTTGCCGCCGAGGGCGCCTCCCCGGCCCGCGTTTCCGACCTGCCGGAGAACGACCGTCGGGCCTGGGCGGCGGTGGGCGGACCGGAGGACGTCTTCCTCCGCGAGGACGCGACGCCGTTCTGGCGACGGCTCTACGTCACGAGCGAAGTCGAAGGCTCCCAGTTCGATGCCCTGCGCGACCTGGGCCGCGAAGGCTGGGTCCCGGACGGTCCCCTGGCCTGCGTCGCCCGGAGCGGCTCCGGGTTCCACGGCCACCGGGGCCGGAGCTGGATCGCCCGCCCCGGCAACGTCCACCTCTGCGTCGCCGCCGCGCCGCGCATCCCCGTCGAACACATCGGCATCGGCATGACCGTGATCCCCGCCATCGCGGTCGTGGACGCGATCCGCGCCGTGGCCCCGGAACTCGACCCGGGCATCAAGTGGGTGAACGACATCCTCCTCGACGGGGCGAAGGTCTCCGGCGTACTCACCGCGACCCAGGTGACCGAGGGGCGCTTCGACCTCGCCGTCCTCGGCATCGGGATCAACGTCGCGGAGACGCCGGACGTGCCCTTCTCCCCCTTCGTCCCCACGGTCACCTGCCTCGGACGCGAGCACGACGAGGTGCTCGACGCCGTGCTCCACGCGCTCGCCGAGCGCTCGATGGACCTGATCAGGAACGGCCCCGCGGCCCTCATCGACGCCTACCGGGACGCCTCCGTGATCGTCGGCCGGCGGGTCCGGATCTACGAGGAGGGGATCGCCGAGGACGCGCCGTGGACCGAGTGGCCGGAGCCGACGGCGGTCGGAACGATCACCTCGATCGGACCGGACCTGACCCTCCGGATGGAGGGTGTTTCCGAGCCGATCTCGCGCGGCCGGCTGGCCTTCGACGACGCGTTTCCAAAATAGGAGCACACACGGTCTGATTCCGTTGTCGCATCCAAAGTATTCGGACGTATTCTGTCGGCTACACCCCGTCCCGCTGCATGGAGGAGCACAGGCTTGGAAGACAACCTGTTTGCCGTCTGCAGCCTGGCCTTCCTTACGGTTTTCGCCCTGCTGGCCTTCCTCGCCCTGGCCATGCACGCGATCACCCTGGCATTCCCCCCTGCGAAGGCCGTGCTGGAATCCGCCGTCGTCGCCGCCGTGAGCAGCACGGTGGCCTCACTCATCCCCTGTGCGCGCGTCACCAAGATCGAGGAGGAACGATGATCTTCACCGAGACCCCGAAGAAGATCCGGGTCATGTTCACGCCGTTCCGCGACGGGCTCCAGAGCTCGTTCGGAGGCAAGGCCCGCCTGAAGGACATCCTGCCCGCCATGGAGTTCGCGGCGCAGGAGGCCAAGATCCGCCACTTCGAGTTCGGCGGCGGAGCGCGCTACCAGGCGCCCTACTTCTACGTCGGTGAAGACCCGTTCGAGTGCCAGGACAAGATGCGCGCGGCCGTCGGCCCGGACTGCGACCTGCAGATCCTCACGCGCTCCGTCTCCGGCGTGACGCTGACGACGCAGCGCCTGACGGCCCTCGACCTGCAGGCGAAGATGATGTCGAAGCACGCGACCACCTGGGATCGCAACTTCGACTACATGAACGACGTCGAGAACCTCATCAAGACGGGGAAGCCGATCGTCGAATCGGGGATGCACCACCAGGTTTGCGTCGCGCTGATGGGCCTGCCGTTCAAGGACGACACCGTCCACACGGCGGCGTTCTACATCGACATCGTGAAGCGTCTCCTCGACTCCGACGTGCAGATCGACTCCGTCTGCATGAAGGACGCGTCCGGCACCACGGACCCGCGGACCTGCTACGAGACGGCGAAGGGCATCAAGGCGATCCTGCCCGAGGGCATCCCGCTCTGGCAGCACACTCACGACACGGCGTCCATGGCGGTCTCCTGCTACATGGCGGGGATCGAGGGCGGCGTCGACGGGATCGACCTCTCCGTGCGGCCGATGGCCTCCGGAACGGTCCAGCCCGACGTCCGCTCGATGTGGCACGCGCTGAAGGGCACCGGCTACTCGCTCGACATCGACCACACGAAGATGGACGAGATCGAGAACATGCTGAACGACGGCCTGAGTGAGTACGAGTTCAACCCGGTGACGACGACCGCCGACGCGCGCGTGGTCGGCTTCCCGATGCCGGGAGGAGCCATCGGGCCGAACGTCCACATGATGAAGGAGGCGGGGATCCTCGACCGGTACAGCGAGGTGCTGGCGGAGTTCCCGGTCGTCGTGAAGGCGGGCGGCGCCTGGACGAGCGTGACACCGGGCAGCCAGCAGTACTGGCAGCAGGCGTTCAACAACGTGCTCCTCGGGCGGTGGAAGAAGATCGCGGAGGGCTACGGGAAGGCCGTCCTCGGCTACTTCGGCAAGACGCCGCTCCCCTCCGACCCGGAGGTGGTGAAGGTCGCGGCCGAGCAGCTCGAGAAGGAGCCGTTCGACGGCGACCCGCTGGAAGCCGCCCCGGACAGCCTCGAGCCGGCGAAGAAGGCCCTCGAGGAGCGCGGGATCGAGACGACGGACGAGAACGTCTTCCTCGTGGCGGCGGCCATCGTCCCCACGAAGAAGATGGAGCTGAACGAGGGCATCCGGCTCCTCACCGGCAAGTCGAAGATCGTCCTGCCGCTGAAGAAGAAGGACGAGCCGAAGCCGGCGGCGGCCCCGGCGGCGGCGGCCCCGGCGGGCGGCGGCCTGACCGAGACCGTGACCACGACCTGCACCGTCGTGGAGGGCGAGACGACCCGGCGCTTCAAGATCACGATCGACCCGCCGGCGGGTGCCGCGCCGGCATCGAACCCCGCGCCCGCCGCGGCGGCGCCGGTCCAGTCGAACGGCACGCCGGTCTTCTCCCCGTTCGAGGGGAAGGTCGAGCTGATCGACGTCATCGTGAAGGTCGGGGACACGGTCACCGCGGGCCAGGTCGTGGCCGCGGTCGAGGCGATGAAGGCGAAGCACGACGTGAAGGCGCCCTGCGCCGGAAAGGTTGCGAGCATCGACGCGAGCCTCGGGGACGACGTCCTCGCCGGGCAGTCCATCCTGACGATCGGCGCCTGAGATGGAAGGCTTCACGAAGCTGATCGAGAGTTCGGGGTTCGCCGGGCTGACCCTCGCGAACCTCGTCATGTTCGTCGTCGGCGGGGTGCTGATCTTCCTGGCGATCCGGAAGAAGTACGAGCCGCTGCTCCTCATCCCCATCGGATTCGGCGCGATCCTCGCCAACCTGCCGTTCGGCGAGATGGCGGCCGGGGACGAGGGGGGGATCCTCGCCTACGTCTACTCGATGGGCATCAAGACGAAGTTCCTCCCCCCGGTGATCTTCCTCGGCGTCGGCGCCCTGACGGACTTCCGTCCCCTGCTCAGCCGGCCGATCACGTTCCTCCTCGGCGCGGCGGCGCAGTTCGGGATCTTCATCGCCGCGCTCGGCGCCTTCTACGTCTTCGGCTTCTCGCTGAAGGAAGCCGCGGCGATCGGGATCATCGGCGGCGCCGACGGCCCGACGACGATCTACGTCGCGTCGCAACTCGCGCCGGACCTCCTCGGGGCCGTCGCCGTGGCGGCCTACAGCTACATGGCCCTCGTCCCGATCATCCAGCCGCCGATCATGCGGATGCTGACGTCGAAGGACGAGCGCGCGATCGACATGCCGATGGCGAAGCGGGTCAGCCAGACGGCGGTCATCATCTTCCCGATCGCCACGACGGTCCTCGCGGCCCTGTTCATCCCGGCCTCGGCGCCGCTCCTCGGCATGCTGATGTTCGGGAACCTGCTCCGCGAGTCGGGCGTGACGGACCGCCTGTTCAAGACGGCGGGCGGAGCCCTGATCAACATCGTGACGATCTTCCTCGGCCTGGTGGTCGGCGCGACGATGACGGGCGAGACGTTCCTGAGGCCCGCCACGTTGGGGATCCTGGTGCTCGGCGCGTTCGCGTTCTCGTTCAGCACGTTCGGCGGGGT
>JBDLIY010000151.1:0-8612 GCA_039714635.1 Planctomycetota bacterium | reverse complement strand
GACAAGTTCGCGAACCCTTACGTCGCGGCGGCCTGCGGCCACGTCGACGGCGTGATCGACCCCGCGGCGACGCGCGAGTCCCTGATCCACGCGCTCGAAGTCAGCCAGCAGAAACGCGCGGTCCGACCCGAGAGGAAGCACGGCGTCCCGCCGTTTTAGAGCCATGAGCGACACGAACGACATCGAGATCCTGCTGATCGACGGGACCGCCTACCCGACGCGGCTCCACCGGAAGTACCGTGATCGCAAGCCGGTGCCGGTGCCGGACCCCTCGGAGGTCCGGTCCTTCGTGCCGGGCGCGGTGCTGGAGGTCCTCGTGGAGCCGGGCCAGGCCGTGACGCGCGGCCAGCCGTTGCTCGTCGTCGAGGCCATGAAGATGCAGAACGCCCTCATGGCGGCGGCGGACGGAACGGTGGCGGACGTGCTGGTCGAGACCGGCACGCTGGTGGAGAAAGGCGACCTCCTGGTCAACCTGAACCTCGCGGACTGAGAGGTTGTGAAGAAATCCCCGGTCGTCGCGAGTGCGGTGATGCGCCCGCCGGGCACGGAGCGCCGACGAGTCGACCCGGGCGGGTCGGCGAGGAGAAACGACACCGATCCGGCGGGATGCAGCGCCCCACGCAGTAGATCAGGGATATCTTCACAACCTCTGAGAATTCGTCACCGGGTCGTGCTAGTTTTCCGGGACCGGACGCGAGTTCGTGCGTCTTGATTCCGGGGTGCGCATGATCGACGATTCACCAGAAGTGCTCGACGTCGTCCGCCGGTACTGGGGCTTTCCTTCCCTGAAGCCGCTCCAGGACGAGGCGATTCGCGCCGGGATCGGGGGGCGCGACTCCCTCGTCGTGCTGCCGACCGGCGGCGGGAAGTCCCTCTGCTACCAGGTCCCGCCGGTGCTCTCCGGCCGGACGGACATCGTCGTCTCGCCGCTCATCTCGCTCATGAAGGACCAGGTGGACGGCCTCGTGGCGAACGGCTACCCGGCGGCGGCGATGCACAGCAACCTGACCGGGGAGGAGATGTCGGACGTCCGGAAGTTCGCGTCGCAGGGCGAGCTCCGGCTGCTCTTCGTCTCGCCGGAGCGGTTGGCGACGCCGTCGTTCCAGGGCTTCCTCCAGGAACTCCGACCGCGCGCGTTCGCCATCGACGAGGCGCACTGCATCAGCCACTGGGGCCACGACTTCCGGCCGGAGTACCGGATGCTCGCGGACCTCCGTCTGCGGTTCCCGGACGCCTCGTTCCATGCCTTCACCGCGACGGCGACGGAGCGGGTGCGCGAGGACATCGCGGCCCAGCTCGGGCTGGTCGACCCGGCCGTGCTCGTGGGAACGTTCGACCGGCCGAACCTCGCCTATCGCGTGCTCCCCAAGGTGGACGTGCCGGCGCAGGTGGCGGCGGTCCTCGACCGGCTGAAGGGCGGGGCGGCGATCGTCTACTGCCTGTCGCGCAAGGACACCGAGCGGCTGGCCGCGTCGCTCGAAAAGCGCGGCGTCTCGGCAGCGGCCTACCACGCCGGGCTGCCGGAGGCGCGCCGGACGAAGACCCAGGAGGACTTCTCGGCGGAGCGACTCGACGTCGTGGTGGCGACGGTGGCCTTCGGGATGGGGATCGACCGGTCGAACGTGCGGGCGGTGATCCACGCGTCGCTGCCCCTGTCGATCGAGCACTACCAGCAGGAGACGGGGCGCGCGGGCCGCGACGGGCTGCCGGCGGAGTGCGTGCTGCTCTACTCCTACTCGGACGCGATCCGGTGGCAGACGCTCCTCGAGCGGGGCGGGAGCGAGCGAGGACTCGATCCGGACCAGGTGGCGGCCCAGCGCGCGTTGCTGGACGAGATGCAGAACTACTGCGGGACGCTGCGCTGCCGCCACCTGCAGCTCAGCCGCTACTTCGGCCAGGACTACCCGGAGTCGGGGTGCGTGGCCTGCGACGTCTGCCTCGACGAGGTCCCGGCGATGCCGGACTCGACCGTCGTCGCGCAGAAGGTCCTCTCCGCCGTCGCGCGGACCGGACAGCGGTTCGGCATCGGGTACGTGGTCGAGGTGCTGCGCGGATCGGACAACGAACGGACGCGGGCGCGCGGGCACGACTCGATCCCCACGTTCGGGGCGCTGGCCGACGTCCCGGCGAAGGCGCTGACGAACCTCGTCTACCAGATGGTGTCGCAGGAGATCCTCGACCGGACCCCCGGCGACATGCCGGTCCTCCGGCTCAACGAGCGGTCGAAGGCGGTGCTGATGGGCGAGCTTCCGGTGAAGCTGCTCGAGCCGGCCGTGGCGAAGAAGGTCCGGAAGACGAAGGCCGAGGAGGTCAGCTGGGAGGGCGTGGACGAAGGCCTCTACGAGCACCTGCGCGCCCTGCGGACGCAGCTGGCGACGGAGCGCGGCGTGCCGGCCTACGTGATCTTCGGAGACCGGACGCTGCGCGAACTGGCGGTGATCCGCCCGACGGGGTTGCGGCGGCTGGCGGACATCCACGGGGTCGGCGAGAAGAAGCTGGCGGACCCGGGGCCGCGGTTCCTCGAGGCGATCGCCGAGTACTGCGAGGAGAACGGCGTCGACACCGACGTGAGGCGCTGAACGACCCCGGTTCGCGTGGCGCGTCGGGCGGTTTCCGGTAGGATCTCCGGTCCGGAGGCTTCCCGTGGCGAAATTGGACGTAGCGATCGAGGACTTCCAGACCGGGCGGGTGAAGATCACCACCTACCACGGGTCGATGGCGGCCCTCGAGGAGCTGAGGCGGGACATCATCAAGGACCGGAAGGCCCACAAGCCTCCCGGCACCGCCATCCACACGCCCGTGCCCGACGGAATCGAGCCCGACGGCTTCGTCGCGTCCTTCCTGGTGATGGATCCGCTGACGATCGTCGAGGACTGACGACCCCCGAAGTCGACCCCGGGCTCAGTACCGCAGCTGGGACCCCTTGAGGTTGACCCGGACGCCGACGATTCCTCCCTCGCCTCCGATCTCCACGCCCAGGAGCATGGAGTTCGCGCCCTCGGAGAAGGTGCCGAGGTCCAGGTTCTTCCCCTTGACGACGACGGCCTCCTTCGCGAAGTCGACCTTCACCATCGTGATGCCGTCCGCGTCGCCCTTGAACAGGAACGCGTCGCCGACCCGCTCGAAGGACGCCGCCGGAATGGTGACGTCGATCGCGTCACCGAAGACCACGCGGACGTCCGGCACCGTGGCGGGGACCGGCCCGCTCGTCGCCAGGCCGACGATGAACTTCAGCGCGTCCTTCCCTCCGCCCTTCACCTTCGCCGCCATGCGCCACAGGTGGAGCGTCGGCTCGATCAGCGTGCCCCGCACCTTCTTCAGCGCGAACTTCCCGGAGGTCAGGGTGCAGGCTCCCCGGCCTTCCATGCCGTCGCACTCGAACCGGATCTCCAGCACGGCATCGGGATCGACCTTTCCGGCCAGGTCGTCCTTGATGGAGAGCTTGAACTTCGCCCGGGAGCTGCCGCGGCGGTTCGGCTTGATGAGGAACGTCAGCCTGTCGTCCCGGTAACGGTACTGCTTGCCCGACGGCGCGAGCTCCAGACCGGGAATGGAGACCTCCAGCCCGCCGACCGTGAGGGTGGCCTCCATCGTCAGGTCCACGGGGTCGGGACCCGTGTCGAAGATGCCGGCGGCGATGAGCTTCGACTTCTCGGGCTTCTTCGCGTTCAGCTTCATCTGGATCCGCTTGGGCAGGATGAAGGACTCCACGGTCGCCGGCGGAGGCGCGCCGCCCGGGGTGCGAACGAGGAGGGAGACGTCGCCGCTCGGGCCCCCCGCTCCGGAGGTCACGGTGGCGTCCGTCGCGTCGATCCGGCCGCTCGCGGCGCCCCAGGACTCGAGCGTGACGGCCCCGGACGGCCCCTCGGTCGAGTCGGTGTGGATCGTCTGCCCCGTGACGTCCACCTCGGTCCGGGTCGACAGGAGGATGGAGTCGTAGTAGCAGAGGATCGGGTTGCGGATCGTGATCGTGCCCGAGGAGAACATCCGGATTCCGGGGGCATCGTGCGCGCGCATCTCGTCCTGCTCGAGCCAGATCCCGTCGTCACCGGCCGAAAGCAGGATCGACTCGCCCCGGATGTGCCCGCCGCCCGAACTCTGGGCCGGCACGCGCGCGTCGATCTTTCCGGCGGCGCGGATGTCGACCGGGCAGTCGCGGTCGACGTTCGTACCGACCTGCGCGTTCTGGACCATGGTGAAGTCCCCGGTCACGGCCCGGATGTCGATGCTCCCGGCGCCGCCCCGGAGCCGGGCCATGCCGCCGATCGCGACGGTTCCGTGGGCCCGGATGTCCAGCACGCCGCCGTCGGTCCGGACGTTGGCGCTTCCCCAGGGCCCGGGGCCGGTGGTCTCGATCGAGACGTCACCCTGGTGGCAGGCGATCGTCAGGTCCCCGCCCAGGGACTCGCAGAGGGGACTGTCGAAGAAGATCACCTCGTCGCGGGCGTTCACCGTGATGTTCCCGGCCGTGTCCACGGTGCAGTGGTCGTCGAGTCGGACCGTCCCGGCGGGAGAGAGGAGACGGATCGGGACGTGGGTGTTCTCCACGTACGCGCTGCCGGTGACGGTGACGCCGGTGTACCCCTCGATCGCCGTCTCCGGCCCGTAGTCGGTGGTGAGGTAACCGCTGCGGGACACGGTGACGTCCGACTCGAAGCTCTGGGCCAGGAGGGAGCCGGAGCCGGAGTTGATCGAGACGGCGGCCAGGTCCATGCCATGGCGGCTGATGAGAGTCAGGTCGCCCGCGAGGGTGTCGATGTCCGCGGCGTCGAAGGTGGCGGCCGCCCCCGTCTCGGCCGTGCCGAGCACGACGATGCGGACGTCGCCGGACGCGGCCGTGACGTGCGTGCGGCCCATGATCGTCGAGATGTCGTTCGTGATCACGTCGATGTGGGCGTTCACGCCGGTCGTCTCGATCGCGGCGATGCCGGCCGGCTGCCCCTCCATGGAGAAGGAGCCGCCGCACCGGATCTCGATCGACGCGGCGTCCGCCGTGGAGTGCAGCTTGCCGTTCACGATGGCCCGGCCCGTGACGTTGATCGTCACCGCGCCATCGCAGGTCACCGTGACGGTATTGTCGATCTCGAACACGGTGAAGTTCCAGGTCCCCGCCGCGAGCGTCGTGTCGGCGGTGGCATGGTAGGCGCCGTCCGCGCCGGTGCCGCCGCCGGGGAAGGCCGGGAGAGTCCCGGTCATGCCGGGCACGGCGCCGATCGTCCCCGGATCGGGAATGTCGGGCGGCGTGCCGCCGATGGCGCAGGGATCGATCGTGAGAGTGCCGGGTGTGCCCGGCCCCACGTCGATGGTCGCCCCCGTCTGGACGATCGTGCCGCAGGCCGCCTGGCCCGGCACGGGTGACACGAGGAGAGAGATGCCGAGAATCAGGCACGGAAGGAAACGCATGAGGACCCCCAGTCCATTTCATCCACTGAAGCCATCAGACTAGTTGGATGACGAGGGGGCGTCCAGTGGTCGGAGGATTCTGCCGGGGAGATCAGCGCGGTCGAATCCGTCGGCCGATCACCACCCGGGACGGAAAGGCCGCAGCCGCGCGTCGTCAGGCCGCCTGGCGTTACGCATCTTGCGTAACGCAGAGTGCGGTACCGTCGGGACGGAGGGGAACCCGGGAATCGCACGGCGCCCGGTTGCGGACTCGGAATCCGCACTCGGGCACCATAACCCCTTTCAGAACAACAGGATCGGGCGGGCGATGTCTATGAGTACCATCCTACATCGTGGCCAGGTCCCTGACCGCGGCGATCGCGCGGTCGACCTCGTCGGCCGTCGTGTAGGCGCCCACCGAGAAGCGGCAGGTGCCGTCTCGGTCGAAGGTTCCGATCCCCTCGTGGACCATCGGGGCGCAGTGGAGGCCCGTCCGGCAGATCACGTCGTGGTCGACGTCGAGGATCGTGCCCGCCTGGCCGGCCGGCATGTCGCCGAGGTTCCAGGCGAAGACCGGCAGGTGGTCGCGGGACAGATCCGCGCAGTAGAACTCCACGCCGTCGATCGCGGCCATCCCGTCCTTCAGGCGGCTGGCCAGCTCCATCTCGTGGGCGTAGATCGCCTCGATACCGCCGCGGGCCGCGATCCACTTCTGGCCCTCGTAGAGGCCGGCGACGCCGAGCAGGTTCAGCGTCCCGAACTCGAAACGCCAGGGGTACTGCTTCACGTGCGTCTTCAGGGCGCTCTTCACGCCGGTGCCGCCGGAGCGGGAGGGCCACACGTCCACGTGCTCGGCCACGTACATGCCGCCGCTGCCGGGAGGGGCCATCAGCGACTTGTGGCCGGTGAAGCAGAGGATGTCGATGTTCATCGCCGCAACGTCGATCGGGATCATGCCGGCGGTCTGCGCGCAGTCGACCGCGAGGAGCACGCCCTTCTCCCGGCAGATCCTCCCGATCTCGGCGACCGGCTGGACCGTCCCGATCACGTTCGAGCCATGGGTGCAGACGACGAGCTTCGTGTTGTCCTTGATCAGGTTGCCGATCGCCGCCGGGTCGACGTAGCCGTTCTCGTCGAAGGGGACCCAGTCGACCTCGACGCCGCGCTTCGTCTCGGCGTTGTGCAGCGGCCGGATCACCGAGTTGTGCTCGAGGTACGTGGTGATCGCGTGGTCGCCTTCCTGGAGCGTGCTGTCGATGACGTGGTTCAGGGCGTCCGTCACGTTGTGGCCGAAGACGAGGCGGTTCGGCTCGGTGCCGCCGAAGAAGCCGCAGAGCTCCTTGCGGCAGTTGGCGATCATCTCCTCCGCCTCGAGGGCCAGGTCGAAACCGGTCCGGCCGGGGTTCACGCCCTTGGTCATGTAGAAGTCGGCCGCCGCCTGGATGACCTCCGGGGGCTTCGGGAAGGTCGTCGCCGCGTTGTCCAGGTAGATGAAGTTCGTGGGGGTCATCGTCGCCTCAGCTCACGGGCAGGTCCGCCCGCTCCTTGAACAGTGCCTTGAGAATGCGTTCGCGAGATCGCTCGATCTGCCGCCGTGTCATGTCCGCCGCCCCGTCCGCGTCGCCATCCCGGATGAGCCGGATCAGTTCCTCGTGCTCCTCGCGCATCTCCGCGCCGAAGTCCCCGAGGTCGAGGCCCAGGAAGAAGAACCGCTGCATGCTCTCGATGAGGTCCTTGAGCACGCGGAGCAGGCGTCCGTTCCCGGCCAGCTCGGCCACGGCGACGTGGAACTCGAGGTTCCGGGCCAGGAACTCCTCGTAGGAGTCCGGGTCGTCCCGCGTGTACTCCACGCGTCCGAGGGCCTCGAGGCGCTCCACCGACTCGGCCCCGCCGTCCCGCACCCGCTCCACGGCGGACCGGACGGCGTGGGTCTCGAGGACGAGGCGGAGGTCGAAACACTCGGCGATCTCCTTGAGGGAGATCCGCTGGGCGAAATAGCCCTTGTAGGGAACCGACTCGACGAGCCCTTCCTGCTGCAGGCGGCGGCAGGCTTCCCGGACCGGAGCGCGGCTCGCGCCGTACCGCTCCGCGAGATCCTGCTCGCGCAGCGGCTCGCCGGGCCGGTGGCGCAGGGTGAGGACGTCGCGCTTGAGCGCCTGGTAGACGTCCTCCGCCACGGTCCGGCGGGGTCTCGGGGCTGCCTTCCGGGGGGACATTCCCATATTGTATACAATTCATATACTTCTGCAAGACAATCCCGCCTGCGGCCTGCGGGTTCCGGGGTCCTGGAGGGAATGTTCCCGTCTCGGTATCGGCTTTTCTTGCGCGCCGAAGCGTTTCCGGTATCTTCGCCCGTTCGTGCGCGTTTTCGGCCACGGTTGGAGGTTTTCATGGCCAAGGCGAAGGCTAACCGGGAGTGGGTTTGGCTCCAGTGTACGGAGACCAAGGAGCTGAACTACCGCACCCAGATCAGTGTCAAGGGCGGGATCGCCGAGAAGCTGAAGAAGGGGCTGAACAAGTACTGCCCCCGGCTCCGGCGTCACACGCTCCACAAGATCAAGCGGAAGTAGGGAGAGCGATATGCCCCGCGTCTGCCAGGTAACCGGTCGTGGAACCTCGACCGGCAATACGTACTCGCGCCGCGGCCTCGCGAAGGCCAAGGGCGGCGTCGGCCGCAAGGTGACGGGCAAGACCAAGCGCCAGTTCAAGGTGAACCTGATCCGGAAGCGGATCTGGGTGCCGGAGCTGAAGCGGTACGTCCGCGTCCGCATCTCGGCGAAGGCGCTGAAGACGATCTCGCTCAAGGGCGCCTACCCGGTGCTCCTCGAGGCGGGCCTCATCCAGCCCCGCCAGCCGAAGAGCAAGTAGCTCTTCGAGGGACGTCCCGACCGGATTCACAACCCGGCGGCGGATCTGCACAGGTCCGCCGCCGGGTTTGATTCACCGTTGAAGGTCGTCCTGCAGAGGCCCCGCCGGGCAACGAGTGCTGCAGGATCGTACGAGCACGGCCGGGGTGGATCGCGCAGGAGACGCCCGGCCACGCTGTGCAACACGCCCCCCCGCCCAGGGGCCGACTCACCCCCGAACCGGAAACCGCCCTCAAAACGGCAGCAGGTTCCTCAGGTGGTCCGCACCCGCATCACCTCTCCCCCGAGATAGCCGGTCCAGCCGACCCGACCCAGGGCGCGATCGACCCCGCGGTAGGTGACAAGGCGGTCATTCATCACCGG
>JBDLIY010000150.1:0-8618 GCA_039714635.1 Planctomycetota bacterium | reverse complement strand
GCGTCGGGATGCGGGGGCGCTTCGCCGTGGATGGCTTCATCGCGCCGAAGTACCTCTCGGCCAGCGCGAAGACCCGCTCCGGGTCCACGTCGCCGCCGACGAAGATCGTGGCGTTGTCCACCGAGTAGTACCGCGACCAGAACTCCCGAAGTTCGGTGCGGGTCAGCCGCCGCAGGTCGTCGTGGGAGCCGAGGACGCCGTGGGAGTATGGGTGCGGACCGAAGAACGCGCGGTCGATCGCCTCGTTGAAGTGGGCGCCGGGGCGGTTCTCGTACATCCGCCGCTCCTCGCGGACGACATCCTTCTCGGCGTGGAACTGGCGGAAGACGATGTCTCTCAGTCGGTCCGCCTCCACCCAGAAGAAGAGCTCGATCTTTTCCGGCGGGAGCGCCGCGATGTAGATCGTCCGGTCGTTGGAAGTCATGGCGTTGGTGAAGGTCGAGCCGGCCTCGCGGTAGATCTTGAAGAGGTGGTTGATCTCTGTGTTCGCCTTCTGCTCTCCGATCAGCCGGTCGCGTTCCGCCTTGAGTTCCGCGATCCGGGCGAGCGCCTCCGGCGTCGCCGGGCCGTCCTCGAGGCGGATCGTCTCGGCGATCACCTCGTCGAGCTTCGCCCGCAGTCGCGCGTCGATGGCGAGGTCCTTCACGCCGGTCTTCTTCGTCCCCTTGAACATCATGTGTTCGAGGTAGTGGGCGAGGCCGGTCCGGCCGGGCCGCTCGTGGACGGAGCCGACGTCGTAGGCGATGGCCAGGGGGCTGGTCGGCACGCCTTTGCGGGGCAGGACGAGGACCTTCAGCCCGTTGTCGAGCGTCCGCTCGTGGACGGTGACGGGGAATTCGCCGGCGGCGGCGATCGAGGCGGCGAGGACGAGGACCAGAACGGCGGGGACCGCGGACTTCATGAACACCTCCAGGGGAAGGCGGCCGATTCTACCCATGTCTCCTCCATACGGAGTCAGGGCAATCCTGGCGAAGACAGCCGGACGGGGAACTGGCCATCGTCTGAGGGTGCGCGTTTTGCCCTGACTCCGTATGGAGGAGACGTCAGGCCGGCGGGTGGGGCCTTGCCGCCTGGCGGGCCGCTCGGCGGGCGGCGTGGGCCTTTTCGCGGCGCTCCTTGCGCGCCCGGCGGAACGGGCGCAGGCGGTCCAGCGACAGCACGCGGCGGTCCGCGTCCGTCAGGGACTCCGGGGCGTACTTCTCGCGCAGCTTCGCCACCGCCGAGAGGTCCGGGATGCGCGCCCAGCGGAGCGCGACCGAGCCGACCGGAAACCTCACGCCCGACGCGAAGTCGATCAGCCACGGGGCGCCGTCGACGTCGACGAGCACGTTCTTGCGCTGGCGCAGGTCCCAGTGGACGACGCCGCGCACGTGAAGCGAGTCGACGAGGGCCGCCACCCGGTCGATGAACGCGGCGTCGAGGTCCTTCACCCGGAAGGTCGAGAGGTCCCGGGCGTCGATCCGGCCGACGATCAGCGACTCCTCGTCGAACTGGCCGAAGAACGGCGGGACGCCGGGGACGCCGCGGAGCGCGCGGTAGATCGTCGCCTCGCGGGCGATCACGAAACGGCCCGCCGTCGTCCGCCAGAACCACGGGCGCCGGCGGAAGTCCTTCACGAGACAGGCCACCCCGCGGATCTCGACCGGGCGGACCTCCGGCTTGTACCAGCGCTCGGGAGAGAGGTTCGCCCCGGCCCGCGCCGTAAACTCCTCGCGCGTGAGGGGAGCCCCCCGCGGCACTAGGCGGTGTACCAGAAGTACTTCGCGAGGATCACGGCGACGCCGAACGCCACCGCGAACGTGATGAGGTACTCGCGGTTGATCATCACGCCTTCCCAGGCGAAGGTGCCCTGGCGCTCCGGGTAGGGGGTCAGGCGGGGGAAGTAGCTCTTCACCGCCTTGCGGTACTTCACGAATTCGTCGCCGAACCGGCGCTCGAGCCGCCCGCTCTCCTTCCGCTCCTTCCTCGGGGCGTAGAAGGTGACGTAGACGAGGATCGCGACCGCGAGGAGGATCATCACCCAGTCGCTGCCCCCCATGATGCCCAGGCCGACGAGGACGAAGAAGGTCCCCACGTAGAGCGGGTGCCGGACGAAAGCGTAGGGGCCGCCGGTGGCGAGGAACTTGTTCTTCCGCAGGTGGCCGCAGCCCCAGATGCGGATCAGGCAACCGAGAGCCGCCAGCGCGATGCCGGGTATGAGCAGGTACGGTCGCACGTGCGGCTGGGCGAGGACCAGCAGCGCGCCGCCGAACAGCGTCGCGACAACCATGCGGATCGTCCACTTCTGGACGTCGAAGATCGGAATCGGTGCCTTGCCCTCGTGCTTGCTCATCGGGCGGATCCTACGGGCGTCGGCCGAAGCCGCACAATCAAATCCCCCGAATCCGTAACTCACCCCCCGCCTCCCGACCGTAAACTCCTCCCGTGCGGATCGCGATCGATGTGAGTCCCCTGATGAAGCCCGAGCGGACCGGCGTGGCCCGGTACGCCCTGAACCTCGTCTACGCCCTCGCCGAGGCGGCGCCGGACGACGAGTTCGTGCTCTGCTACCGCCTCTCCCGCTTCTCCCGTCGGAAGCACCGGATCCCGCTGCCCACGGCGAAGTTCTCCCAGCGGTGGATCCAGGGCGGCGTGCGGCCGCGGAAGGTCGACGTCGTCCACACCACCGACGCCCGCGTCCACGACTGGCGGGGCGTGCCGTGCATCTCCACCGTCCACGACGTCTTCTCCCTCTCCTCCGACGAGTTCGCCTCCGGGAAGTTCCGGAAACGCCGGGCGGACCAGTACGAGGCCATCGCCGAGCGGGCGACGCGGATCGTGGCGGTCAGCGAGTACACGCGGGACGAGTTCTGGCGCCACCACCCGATCGACGAGGACCGGTTCGTCGTCATCCCCGAAGGGGTGGAGGACCGATTCCGACCGGAGGCGGCCGCCGGCGGGCAGCCCGTCCAGCGGGAATTCGGGATCCACGGCGCCTACGTCCTCTTCGTCGGCGAGCTGTCCGTGCGGAAGAACGTCCTCAACCTCCTCGACGCCTGGGCCGGCATGCCGGACGAGTCGCCGACGCTGGTTCTCGCGGGACGGCACCGCTCCGACCAGCTCAACGTGCCGGAGGAGGTGAAGATGCGTGGTCTCGCCGGTCGCGTCGTCCTGACCGGCTACTTCCCGGACCGGGCGCTGCCCGCGCTCTACGCGGGGGCGGAGTGCTTCGTCTACCCGAGCCTCCTGGAGGGCTTCGGGCTGCCGGTCCTCGAGGCGATGGCCTGCGGCACCCCGGTCGTCACCACCGACCGTGGGGCGCTGCCGGAGGTCTCCGGCGGCCACCGGATCGCCGTCGACCCGGAAGACCCCGAATCGATCCGGGGGGGCATCCTCCGGGTGCTCACGGACCCGGGCCTGGCGGAGAGCCTGCGGGACCGGGGGCTCCGCTGGGCGTCGCTCTTCCGATGGCCGGAGGTGGCGAAGAAGACGGCCGCCGTCTACCGCGAGGTAGCCGGTTGAGCCGCTCCTCGCCCCTCATCGTCGTGCCGACCCTCTCGGAGGCGGAGACGATCCCCACCCTCCTCGAGCGGCTGATGGCCCTCGAGCCGGAGGTCGACGTCCTCGTCGTGGACGACGATTCCCCGGACGGGACCGCCGACGTCGTGGACGAGTTCGGCCGGGCCGCCGCCGGCCGCGTCCGGGCGCTCCGCCGGACCGGGCCGCGGGGCCTGGGCCCGGCCTACGTCGAGGGCTTTTTGCGGGGGATCGAGGACGGCTACGACCGCCTGGTCCAGATGGACGCCGACCTCTCGCACGACCCGGACCGCGTGCCGGCCCTGCTCAAGGGGCTCGACCGGGCCGACCTGGTCCTCGGCTCGCGCTACGCCCGCGGCGGAGGCACGACGGACTGGAGCGCCGTCCGGCGCCTCGTCAGTCGCTCCGGGAGCTTCTACTCGAGCCTCGTGCTGTGCCTGTCCATCGGTGACCTGACCGGCGGGTTCAAGGCGTGGCGGCGGGAGTGCCTGCAGTCGATCGGACTAACGCGGGTGCGTTCGAACGGGTACTGTTTCCAGGTCGAGATGACGTACCGGGCTGTCCGGCGCGGCGCCCGGGTCGCGGAATCGCCGATCATGTTCAGGGACCGCCGGGTCGGGGAATCGAAGATGTCGAAGAAGATCTTCCTGGAAGCCGCGTGGCGCGTCCCCCTGATGAGGTTCGTGCTCCCTTGAAGACGATCCACATCGACACCGAGCGCACCTGGCGCGGCGGCGAGCAGCAGGCGATGTACCTGGCCACCGGGCTCCACCGGCGCGGCGTTTCCGTCGTCGTCGTCGGCCAGCCCGACCGCCCCTTCGTCCAGCGCGGACGGGCCGAGGGGCTCGAGGTGGCCGAGATTCCCATGCGCGGTGAGGCCGACCCCGTCGCCGTCACCCGGCTCGCGAAGCTCTTCCTGCGCGAAAAGCCGGACATCATCCACATGCACACGTCCCACGCCCACATGCTCGGTGTGATGGCGGCGCGACTCGCCGGGACCGGAAAGACCGTCGTCTCCCGGAGGGTCGATTTCTCCATCCACCGGTCGCGGCTGCGGCTGAACATCTTCAAGTACCGGTTCGGGGTCGATCGGTACATCGCGATCTCCGAAGGGGTCCGGAAAGTGATGGTCTCGGACGGCATCCCGGCGGCCCGGATCGACATCGTTCCGTCCGGCGTGGACCTCGCCGAACTCGAAAAAACCCCTTGCGGGGACTTCGCGGCCGAGTTCAAACTCCCTCCCGGCGTGCCGGTCGTGGGAGACGTGGCCCACTTCGGCTGGCACAAGGCCCAGGAGGTGCTGGTGGAAGCCTGCCCGCGCCTCTGGGAACTCGTTCCGGATGCCCGCGTGTTCCTCGTCGGTGACGGGGACTGCCGCGCGAAGGTCGAAATGGTGGCGAAGGAGACGGTCGGCGACGACGAACGCCTCGTCTTCACCGGCCACCGCACCGATGCGCGGGCGCTCATCCGGTGGTTCGACGTCTTCGTGATGTGCTCCGTCCTGGAGGGACTCTGCACGAGCATTCTCGACGCCCACTGGCTGGGCACGCCGGTCGTCGGAAGCCGCGTCGGCGGCATCCCGGAGATCGTGATCGACGGGGAGACGGGCCTTTCCGTGCCCCCGCGCGATCCGGCCGCCCTGGCGGAAGCGATCGCCCGGATGATCCGGGAGCCCGAGATGGCCCGCGGGTTCAATGAGCGGGCCCGGGCGCTGGTCGAGAAGCGCTACAGTGTGGACGCGATGGTGGAGGGCACCCTGAACGTCTACGAACGGATGCTGGCGGGCGAGGCCGGATGAGCATCCTCCGGTTGAGACGCCCGTCGGTCCGGCGCAGCCTCCAGGTCATCTGCGCGGGGCTCGCGCTCGTGACCCTGGTCCTCGTGATTCTCTACGTCGTGGAGCGGGACCGACTGAAGAGCGAGGTGATCGCGGACCTCGCCGCCCGGCGCGACGCCCTCGAAGAGCGGATCGGCCTCCTGGTGCGCGGGGAAGCGGCTCGGCTCGCCTCCCTCGACCAGTCCCCGCATCCGCCCGACGTCCGGATGGACGTCGGCATCGAGCAGTTGCCGTGGTTCGAGAAGCAGGTGGGGGAGGAGAACCTCTTCACCTCGCTCACGGTGGTGGACGAACAGCCGGCCGTCGTGGTGAAGGTCCTCCGGGGCGGCTTCTATCTCTCCACGCGCCTGACGGCGGACATCCTCCTCGACGCGATGCTGGAGGTCCGGCCGGGGCGAGGCAGCCGCGTCTACGTCACGAGCGCCGACGGGCGTCCCGTTCTCGTGCAGGCCGGGCCGAAGGCGCAGGAGAAAAAGACGGAGCACCAGAAGCACCGCCTGACCAACGACCCTCTCGAGAAGATCGCCGTGGGTGCGGCCGGCCAGGGCTCCTACAAGGATCTCGACGACCGTGAGGCCGTCGGGGCGTGGAAGCCGTCCGCGTGGTTCCACGGCGGGATCGTGGTCGAGGCCCGCAAGGACACCGCTCTCAGGGACGTTCGCGGCATCCAGGCCTGGCATGTCTCCGGCGGATTGCTGGTTCTCGCGGGCCTGATCCTGGCGATGGCGTACGTCGTTCCGCGGACCCAGTTCACGGCGGACCTCCTGCGGCTCTACGCCTACGCGAAGCGGTACTGGCTCCTGGTGATCGTGGCGATCCTTCTCATGGGTGTGTTCGCCGGCGGGAACGCGGTGCGGCTCGGCCTGATGAAAGTCGTACTCGAGGACGTGCTGCTCGGGAAGGGCGCCGGCGCCGTGGATGCGCTGAAGTGGGTGCTCTCCGTGATGCTCGTCATCGTGCTCGTGATGGTCGGCGCGTCCTGGCTGAAGGAATACACGTCGAAATACGTGACGCAGGCGGTGATCAACGACATCCGGATCGACCTCTCCGCTCACCTCCTCACGATGGACATGCGGTTCTTCGACCGGCGGAAGGCCGGCGAGATCATGTCGCGCCTGTCGAACGACGTGAACTCGACACGGAAGTCCCTCTCGCTGATCTTCGGGGAACTCTTCCAGGAACCGCTGATGCTGATCGGCGCCATCGCGGCGGCGTTCGCGATCAACTGGCGCCTGACACTGATGGTCTTCCTCGGCTTCCCGATGATCATCTTCCCGATCTACAAGCTCGGGCGGATGGTGAAGCGGTACAGCAAGCGCCGCCAGGTGCAGCGGGGGGTCGTCACCGAGGTGATGCTCCAGACCGTCTCCGGCGTCCGGACGGTCAAGTCGTTCCAGATGGAGGAGCACGAGAACGAACTGCTGAAGAAGTCGAGTGCGAAGCTCCTCACGCAGTCGATCCGGGTCGCGCGCACCACGGCGCTCTCACGGGCCATCATCGACCTGATGAACAACCTCGGCGGGCTCGCCCTCGTGGGCATCGGGGGCTACATGGTGATCTACGAGATCGCGGGGGCATCGGTGGCCGACCTTGCCGCGATGTCGATCATCCTGGCCCACATGTACAAGCCGGTGAAGGACCTGGCGAAGACCTACAACAAGATCCAGGAGTCGCTGGCCGGGGCGGAGCGGATCTTCGAGATCATGGACGAGAAGCCCATGATCGATGATGTGGCGAACCCGATCACGCTCGACCGGCCGCAGCGCGAGATCACTTTCGAGGACGTCAGTTTCGCCTACGACGAGACGCCGGTCCTGAAGAGCCTGAACTTCAGGGTGAAAGTCGGCGAGGTCATCGCCCTGGTGGGGGAGACGGGCGCGGGCAAGTCGACGATCACGGACCTCGTCGCCCGCTTCTACGACCCGACCGGCGGCCGCATCGCCATCGACGGCGTAGACCTGCGGGAGTACCGCGTCCGGAGCGCGCGGAGGGCGGTGGCGATGGTCAGCCAGGACGCCTTCCTCTTCAACGCATCGGTGAAGGAGAACCTCCTCCACGGCCGGCCCGGCGCCACGCATGACGAGGTGATCGAAGCCGCGAAGTCGGCGGGGATCCACGTCGAGATCGAGAACATGGACCGCGGCTACAACACGCGCGTCGGCGACCGCGGCACGCGGATGTCCGGCGGTCAGCGCCAGCGTCTGACGATCGCCCGCGCGATCCTGAAGGACGCTCCGATCCTGGTCCTCGACGAGGCGACTTCGGCGCTCGACTCCGAGACGGAGGCCGAGGTCCAGCAGGCCCTGGCGAACCTGATGGAGGGTCGGACGACCTTCGTCGTGGCCCACCGCCTTTCCACGATCGCCCATGCGGACCGCATCCTGGTCCTGAAGGACGGCGAGCTGGTGGAGCAGGGCACGCACGACGAGCTGCTGGAGAAGGAGGACGGCGTCTACCAGTCGCTCCACCGGATCCAGTACGCGTCGGCGAACGGAGGATCCTGAATCTGCTAATAGGGGTCAGACCCCGATTAGCAGATTTCCCGAGTAGACGCCGCTCCCCGCCCGGGCGGCCGGATGTTCACTTCGATGGACACGCCGGTCCGGCCGACTCGCCGACGGATCGCCGCGAAGCCTTGCGTTTCAAGGGCCCGGCGGCGTTTCGACCTTCCTCACGCCGCCGTGGCACGCTCCCTGCGATCTCTCTCACCGCCCGAAGATAGGTACGGGCAACTGTCGTCGTCACTTGATGCAGGATGTACGACCCCTCCGGGGGGAATTGGCGCGTGGTGGAAAGAGCGAGGGCGAAAGCCCGACCATTCTCCGTGAAAGTTCTCTTCTCTCAGGGTGGAAGGAAGGAGGCCGTGGAAGCGACGGCCTCCTTCCGAAGCCGGAGCCACGCGTCCGGCCTGCCCTTCCTCACCACCGCCCGCGGCGACCTGCCCCGCGTGCTGATCGACGTCCTCCCGACGACCGGAGAGACCGACTCGCACTCCGTCATCGACCTCTGATCTACTTCTTCTTCGCCGCCTTCCGCGGCACCTCGACGACGATCTTCGCGGCGTAGATCAGCCGCCGGTCCTCGTCCTCCAGGGCCTGCGTCACGAGGAACTTCAGGTCGGGCTGCACCACCGCGTCGAAAACGACCTCGTCGTTCACCACGACCTTCACCGGCATCGCGAAGTCGACGAAGTCGGGCGAGAGCAGGAGAGTGAAGGACGTGACGCGGTTCGTCTTCGCCGTAAAGACCTGGCCGTGGCGACGGA
>JBDLIY010000149.1:0-8639 GCA_039714635.1 Planctomycetota bacterium | reverse complement strand
GCCGCCCCCGGCGACAGTCGCCCCCCTCGGGAGTCAGGGCAATTCCTGCGTAGCTGGGCGAATCGCGGTGAAACGGTCCTGACACCGTTTGACTACTCTACTTGCCCGGCGGTGGGGGGAACTCGCCGCCGAAGCGCACCGTGTAGACCGCGGCCCGGCGGATCGTGTTCAGCGTCAGGATCACGTGGCCCGCGAAGATCTTCGCGTCGGCCTTCACCACGAACGGCGTCTGCGCCACCTGCTTCGTGTCGTAGGCCGCCTCGAACTCGTCCGCGTAGTCGCCGTTGATGGACGAGACCTTGTTGAAAACCTCGCCCTGGTTCGCGGCGGGCTCCTCGAACACCTCGTACTTCGCGCCCTTGCCGTCGTCGGCGGGAGCGATGAGGATCGCGATCTCCGGCATGCCCTCGACCAGCTTCACCTCGCCGTCGACCGGCAGCAGGTGGACCGGGACCTCGTAGAGGAGGTTCTTCTGGTCGTCGAAGTCGGGGTAGCCGCCCAGGCCGAGCTTCGTGATGCCCTGCGCGCGGACGAGCTCCATCACCCAGTGCACGGACTGCCAGGGTGTCATCTGATGGGGGATGATGACGACGTGGGCGTCCTTCGTCTCCGCGAGCTTGTTCTTCACGGTGCTCTCGAGGAAGCCCCAGTCACTGTGGTTGATGCCGAGGAAGCGGATGCCGCCTTCCTTGTCGATCTCGATGCGGACGAGGCTGCCGTCCCCGGGGTCGATCACGGCTTCGGTGCCCTCGGGGGAGACCTTGGTCAGGAGGATCTCGGGGTTCGTGATGCGGAGCTCGTCGGACTCCGCCGGTTCGTCGGCGGGCTCATCGGCCGGCTCGTCGGGCTTCGCCGGCTGGCCGCCGTTGCCGTTGCCGGCGACGGGGCCCGGAACGACGCGGGCCGGCTGGCCGCCGCCCATGAGCGCCTCGTACTCCGGCGGGTAGTGGGGAATGCCCTCGCGGGGCGTGCTGATCTGGAGCAGCCCGAAAACGCTCCCGCCCACGAACAGAATGATGAGGACCATCAGACCCTTGCCCGGCATCGCGCACCTCCTATGCGTATGGTACTCATAGACACGCGCGGCCGGAAGTCCCTGCCGCGCGTGCATTTCCGACCGCGGAGTGCGGATTCCCGATCCGCAGATCAGCAGACCTGGTGCTTGCCCGACAGGAGCCGCTTCCAGAGGTTCGGCATCGTCTTGAGGACGCGCCCGGAGACCTGGCGGCCGATCTCCTCGAGCTCCGCCTTCTTCATCTTCGTCTTCGCCCGGACCTCGAGGGCGCGCGGCTCGTTCACCGGGGCGCCGATCGCCGAGACGAGGTAGACGTTGACGTGCTCGATGCCGTCGCGCTTCGCCAGGTTCTTCGCGATGTCCCAGGCGGCGAGGTTGTAGATCTTGCCGACGTGGGTCGTGGGGTTCTTCCCGGCCGCCGCCTCGAGGGTCATCGGACGGTAGGGGGTGATGATGCCGTTCGGGCGGTTGCCGCGGCCGACCTGGCCGTCGTCCCCGGCCTCGGCGCTCGTGCCGGTGACGGTGAGGTAGACCGACTCGTCCTCGTCCACGTCGGCGCGGTTCACGTCGACGCTGACGTCGAGGGACGTGTGGCGCTTCGCGAACTTCAGGACCTCGGCGGCCGCCGCGTCGCGGCTCTTCACGTAGAAGTCCATGTCCGGGACGTGGCGGGCCACGAAGGCGAGGGCGACGGTCAGGTTCAGGTGCTTGCCGACGCGCGTCCCCATGATCTTGATGTCGCGGCCCCACTCGGGGTGGCGCTTCTGCATCGCGGCGTTGTTCAGGTGGCGCTCGGTCTTCAGCACGACCAGTTCGCTCTCCGTGAACGGCGCGTAGCCGACGCCCAGGGAGGTGTCGTTGCTGGCCGGCAGGTCGGAGCGGTCGTAGTTGGAGACGAGGTCGGCGGAGCCCGGCTTCAGCCGGACGTCGATCTTCACGTGGGAGTCGATGTCGAGCTCCGGCAGGGCGCTCGTCAGGAACTTCCGGCCCGTGTCGATCGCCATCTGCTTCACCGGGATCCGGTGCTTGCCGAACTTGTTCGTCGCCCGGCCGATGAAGACGAGCTGCATGGGGCTGGTCAGCTTGCCGCCGCCGAAGCCCACCTTCGTGGCGCCGCCGACGAGCGCGACCTTGTCCACGTTGTGATGCAGGATCCGCCCGAAGTGCTCGAGGTAGTAGCGGCAGAGCTCGAGGGAGAGCGCTTCCGCCGCGCCGTCACAGAGCGTGTCGGGATGGCCGAGCCCCTTGCGCTCGATGATCTCCATCGGCCCGTCGCAGACCGGCAGTTCCTGCATCTTCGTAACGAGGATTTCCATGGGTGATCAGGCTCCCTTTCTGTCCTGAAAGTCAGTCCCGCCGCGGGAAGAGCGGCTGGCCCTTCGTCAGCGTCACGCCCTCGGGGAACGCGAAGTCCTCGAGGTCGCCGAGCGTCACCTGCGTGAGGTCGCCCAGCCCGAGTTGCTCGTACGCCGCCGCCATCCGGCCCGGCATGACGGGGTACAGGTAGACGACGATGTGCCGGAGCGACTCGACGAGGTAGTAGAGGACGTCGGCGACGCGCGCCTCCCCGCCCTCCTCCTTCGCCATCGCCCAGGGCTTCGTCTCGTCCACGTATCCGTTCGCCCGCGTGACGATCTCCCAGACGGCGCGGATCGCGCCCTGCGGGTCGATCGCCTCCATCGCGTTGATGTACTTCTCCCGCGCCCGCTCGGTCGTCGCGAGCAGCGGGTTTTCGAGGTCGAGCTCCGCCGGAGCCGTCACCCGCCCGCCGACGTACTTCGAGGTCATGTTGAGCACGCGATTGAGCAGGTTCCCGAGGTCGTTCCCCAGGTCGTGCTGGTACCGCTCGCCGAGGCGCTTTTCGCTGTAGTCGCCGTCCTTGCCCCAGCTCATCTCCCGCATGAGGAAGTACCGGATCGGGTCCGCGCCCCAGTCCGCCGCCTCCTCGATCGGGTCGATGATCGTGCCCAGCGACTTGCTGAGCTTCTTCCCGTCCACGGTGATGAACCCGTGGACGGAGATCGTCTTCGGCAGGTCGATCCCCGCGCTCATCAGCATCGCGGGCCAGAGCAGACAGTGGAACCGGGTGATGTCCTTCCCGATCACGTGGACGTCCGCCGGCCAGTAGCGCCCGAACTGCTCGTCGTCGTCGCCGAAGCCGATCCCTGAGAGGTAGTTCGGCAGCGCGTCGAACCAGACGTAGGTGACGACCGACTCGTCGAACGGGAAGGAGACGCCCCAGTCCGTGCCCTGTCGGGACGCGCTGACGTCGGTCAGCCCCTCGTCCACCAGCGCGAGCATCTCGTTCTTGTACTTCTCGGGCTGGACGAAGCCGGGGTGGGCGTCGTAGTGGGCCTTCAGGGCGCCTGCGTACTTCGAGAGCCGAAAGAACCAGTTCTCCTCCGAGATCCAGTCCGGCTTCTTCTGATGGTTGGCGCACTCGCCGTCGACGAGGTCCTTCTCCGGGATGAACGCTTCGCAGCCGACGCAGTACCAGCCCTCGTACTTGTCCTGGTAGAGGTCGCCCGCCTCGTTCATGCGGTCGAGCAGGTCGCGGACGGTCCGCTTGTGGCTCTCGCGCGTGGTGCGGATGAAGTCGTCGAAGGTGATGTCGAGCGCGCCCCAGGCCTTGAGGAAGTGGGTTTCCAGCTCGTCACAGTAGGCCTTCGGCTCGAGGCCCTTCTCCCGCGCCGCTTTCGCCACGTTCTGGGAGTGCTCGTCGTTCCCCATGAGGAAGAAGACGTCGTCCCCCGCGAGGCGGTGGTAGCGAGCGATCACGTCCGCGCCGACCTTCTCGTACGCGGTCCCCAGGTGGGGCGCAGCGTTCGCGTAGTCGATCGCCGTGGTGATGTAGAACTTGCGGCTGAAGGCACACCTCCCGAATCGAGCGGGCCGAGGGAATCTACGGATTAAACCGCATGCCGCGGGGGCCGCCCACTTTTGTCAGGCGCGTCTCCTCCATACGGTGTCAGGGCAAAACGCGCACCGTCGGCGGGGGCGCCTGGGGTCAGCCCCCCTCACCGCTTCCGGCAGATCCGGTCCACGCGCTCCGGCGGCTTCTTCGGGGGGCGCTCCAGGAAGTGGAACAGCAGGTGGAGGTGGCCGCGCAGGATCAGGTGCCGGCCGGAGAACCTCATCACCTCGCGGATCTTCTCCCGGTACTCGTCCGCGTAGCAGTGCTCCGTGCAGAGCCGGCAGGCCGGTTTGGGCGTGAGCGGACACATCGCGCGCTTCGTCACCGCGTGGGCCAGGAGCTTCGCGCACTCCGCGCAGACCTCCCGCTTCCCGAGGGAAGTCGCGGCCAGATCCATCCCCTTCATCGCGAACGGTGCCCGGGGCCCCTCGTGGTGGTGGCGGCAGTAGACGGCCACGAACTTCCCGAGGACGCCGAGGTCCTTCGCGATCTCCCGGAGATGGTCGTCGGAGACGAGCATGAGGGAATTGTCCATCCGCGGAGGCGATCCGCAAATGACTCAGGTCAAAGCCCCTTCCACCGCCGACCGTAGAAGAGGTCGTCCATCCACTTGAGCGGCCGGTGGAACCAGGGCAGTCGCCGCACCATCCACCGCACGAGGTTGTGGAAGGCATTGTTCCCGTGGCTGAACGGGCAGACGGACATGCAGACCCCGCAGTCGGTGCCGACGCGGCACCAGTAGCCCACGCAGCGCTCCACGTCCGTCGGCCACTTCGCCACGCCGCGGACGATCTCCTTCTCCCCGCGCGTCAGCGCCCGCGACGGGCAGCTGTCCGCGCATTTCAGACAGATCCGGCAGAAGCGGTCCGCGCCCAGCGACCGCGGCCGGCCCGGCCGGACGGGCAGATCCGTCGTCACCGCGCCGATCCGGACGCGTGAGCCGTAGCGGTCCGCGATGAGGATGTTGTGGCGGCCCATCTCGCCCAGCCCGGCGGCGACCGCGAGTGGCGGGAGGATCACGTCGTAGTGCGCGTCGTAATGGGCCTTCGCGTCAAACCCCGCCGCGGCGATCGCGGCCTCCATCACGAGGCTGATCCGCGCCCCGCGGTAGTACTGCCGCGCCGACTCCCGGATGACGGGCGCCCGCGGCGCGTGCCGCATCTCGGCGTGGTCCATCTCCACGAGGAAGACGATGGCGTTCGGATGCTCGAGGTCGATTCCGCGCCCGTAGTCCGCGTCGAAGCGGCCCTTCGCCGTGTAGACGAACGCCGGGTCGAGGGGCGCGCAGCCTGCCGCCACCGCGCCGAGGGAGATCGCCATCTCGTGGACCACGTCCGTCGGGTCGTCGGCCCCGCGAAGCCGGTCGGCCCAGCGCTCGACCTCCTCGGGATCGAGCTCGATGCGGTCGATCCGGTCGAACCACTCCTGCGCCTCGCCGCCGATCGCCTCGTCGTGGTGGATCGCGTCGGCGTGGAGGAGGCCGGGCATCGAGCGGAGCCGGTCGTCCTTGCGCCGGCGCCGCGGGCGGTCGGCGTAGTAGTCCTCGTACTCGCGCGTCCCCGCCTTCCGCTCCATGCGGGCGAACATCGTGTCGCGTTCGTCGACTCTCGGGTCCGGATTCGTCACGGCAGGAATGGTATCGTGAGCGGTCCGCCATGGAGACCCTATCGACGAGGGACGCCCGCCGGCTCGCGCTCGCCCGGGCCGGTCTGCTGAAGCCCGACTGGACCGGGCTGCCGGCGAAGGTCGGCCGCGACCCGCGCGCCGCCGCCCACGCCCACATCCGCCGGTTCGGCTACCTCCAGCTCGACACGATCTCCGTCGCCGGCGCGCGGACGCACTCCATCGTGCTCGCGTCGCGCCTCGAGGGTTTCGACACGGCCTTCGGCGAGGAACTCCTGCGGCCCGGCGAGCCGCTCTTCGAGTACTGGGGCCACGAAGCTTCCTGGATGCCGATCGAGCTCCATCCCCTCCTCGCCTTCCGGCGGCGCGACAACCGGGACCACCCGTGGTGGGGGCCCGTGCTCGAGGAGTACCCGGACGTGGCGAAGGAGATCCTGCGGCGCGTGCGGAAGGAGGGGCCGCTCCGCTCGAAGGACTTCGGGGGCGGGTCCGGCAACGGCTGGTGGGACGACGGCATCGGCAAGCGCATGGCGAGTTGCCTCTGGGCGACGGGGCGGCTCGCCATCCGGGAGCGGCGGCACTTCCAGCGGATCTACGACCTGCCGGAGCGCGTGATCCCGGAGGAGATCCGGAAGCGGCGGGTTCCCCAGCGCGACGCGATCCGGGAGCTGGTCCGGCTCTCGTTCTCCGGCCATGGCTGGGCCGGGCTGAGGACGATCGTCGACACCTTCCGGCTGTCGAAGCGGCGGAGCGAGGTCGTCCGGGCGATCGGCGACCTCGAGTCGGCGGGCGATCTCGTGCCCTGCGAGGTGGACGGCGCCGCCGGCTGGTTGACGCCCGCCGACCTCGAGCTGGCGGCCCGCCTGCGCCGCGCCCGCCCGCGCCCCGACCGCGGCGTCCTCCTCTCCCCGTTCGACCCGGTGCTCTGGGATCGGAGGCGCGTGAGAACCCTCTTCGACTTCGAATACCGCATCGAGATCTACACGCCGGCGGCGAAGCGGGTCTACGGCTACTACGTCCTGCCGGTGCTGGCCGGCGACCGGCTGATCGGCCGCGTCGATCTCAAGGGGTCGCGGAAGAAGGGCGTGCTGCAGGTGATCTCCCGGCACTTCGAGGTGGAGAAGCCCGGGGCGGCCGACCGGGCCGCCGTGGATTCGGCCATTCGCCGCTACGCGGAGGCGGTCGGCCTGACCTGAGCCAGGAACCGCCGCTCGATCCGCCGCATCTCGCGGTCGGCCCACTTCCCGGACCAGAACGCCCCGAACGACCGGAACAGGAGTTCGAATCCCGACGACGGCCCCGGCCACGACCCTCGCCCCGCCCGGACCGCGCAGCCGCGGTAGTAGCGTTCCGTGAAGAGCAGCATCAGCATGGCCGACGCCCGGCCGAGGGAGAGCATCGGCGGCCGCATGCCCTCCACCATCCGGCGGTAGGACGGCGCGCGGGCGAGCGCGAGATCGAGGAGTCGCGCGCGCACCTTCCGCACGCGCTCCGTGGCCACCGCGTTGCCTCGCACATTGCGGCCGAGGTCCTTCCGCAGCTCCGGCAGGTACGCCACGCCGCGGCGGAGGTCCTTCTCGATGTCGCGGGTCACGTTCGCGAGCTGGACCAGTTCGCCGACGCGCATCGAGTCCTCGCGTAGCTCGGCCGACAGCTCCGAGTCGCCGGTGCGGAGGAAGCGGATCAGCCGCACGGTGAAGACGACGGGGTTTCCGATCACGTGGCGGCAGTAGAGCAGCACGTCGTCCTCGCCCCGGAGCACGCCGCCGTTCTCCGCGAAGATTCGGGACGACCAGCGCATGCCGTCGGCCATGTCGCGGACCAGGTCGACGATCAGCCCCCGGACTTCCGACGGCAGCGCGACGAACACGCGGTCTACGAGTTCATGGCGCGTCACGAGCAGGACGTGGGCGGCGTCGCGGGCGTCGCGGACGGCCGCGTCGTCGATCGGCGGTCCCGGCGCGATCCGCGGGGAAACGCCGTCCAGCCGCGCGGCGAAGGCGGCGAGGGTCCGGTCGCGCTCGTCCGGGTCCGGCAGCAGGTCCTCGTACGTGTCGAGGCAGCGGCAGTAGAGATACGCGACGGCGGCGGCCCGGGCGGCGGGCGCCGGCAGCAGCGCGATGCAGGCGGAGAACGTCCGCGCGGCGTGGGGGAGGATGCTCCAGACGAACCGTTCCGGGTCGGTCTCCGCGGAGAGCCGTGAGAGGTCGGGATCCTCCCGGTCGACGAGGAGGTCCCGCGCGAGGAGCATCGGTCGGCGGAGGAGAAACGCGAGGTCGGGCATCCGGTTCGAAGGATAGACCATCCCGGGATTCGTGTAACCTTCGTCGCGACCTCCGCAAGGGAAGGGCGGAGGACGAAACCATGAGCGAAGAGAAGACCTGCGAGACCTGTGGCGCGACGATCCCGGCGGACGCCCCGGGCGGCGCCTGCCCGGCGTGCCTGCTTGGCGCCGGCCTGGGTGGGGATGCAGCGCCCCCGGAGCCGTTCGATCGCGAGGAACTGGCGAAGCTGTTGCCCCAGTTCGAGATCGAGGAGTTCGTCGGCCAGGGCGGCATGGGCGTCGTCTACCGCGCCCGGCAGGTGGCGCTCGATCGCGTGGTGGCGCTGAAGATCCTGACGCGGGACGTGGCGAGGGACCCGGCGTTCGCGGAGCGGTTCACGCGGGAGGCCCGGGCGCTCGCGGCACTTTCCCACCCGAACATCGTCGGCGTCTTCGAGGCCGGCCGCGCCGGGGACCTCTGGTTCCTGACGATGGAGTACGTGGACGGCGTGAACCTCCGCCAGGCGCAGCGGGCGGGGCGTCTCTCTCCGGCCCAGGCGCTCGCGATCGTCCCCCAGATCTGCGACGCGCTGCAGTACGCCCACGACGAGGGCGTCGTCCACCGCGACATCAAGCCGGAGAACATCCTGCTCGACCGGAAGGGCCACGTGAAGATCGCCGACTTCGGCCTGGCGAAGCTCGTCAAGCCGGACCCGACGGACTTCACCCTCACCGGCACCCAGCAGGTGATGGGGACGCTGCACTACATCGCGCCGGAGCAGATGCGGACGCCGCAGGAGGTGGATCACCGCGCCGACATCTAC
>JBDLIY010000148.1:0-8641 GCA_039714635.1 Planctomycetota bacterium | reverse complement strand
CGAGACCGGTCGGATGCTGCTCTCCGACTTCGGCCTGGCGCGGACGGCGGCGTCCGAGACGCTGACCCAGACCGGCCAGGCGATCGGCACCCCGCTCTACATGAGCCCGGAGCAGGTCTCCACCCAGTCCGAGGTGGATGGTCGCTCCGACGTCTACGGTCTCGGCGTGACGCTCTACGAAGCGCTGTCCGGCCGCCCGCCGTTCGAGCCGACCGACATGGCGGCCCTGATCAACCTGAAGCTTACCGTGCCGGCGCCGGACCTCCGGAAGTACGCGCCGGACGTCCCGGCCGACCTGGCGCGCATCGCCATGACCGCCGTCGAGAAGGAGAAGGCCGACCGCTACGAATCCGCCGAGGCGATGGCGAGCGACCTTCGGGCCTGGATCGGAGGCAGGAAGGTCGCCGGCCGGCCCGTGTCGTCCGCGCGGCGGCGCTGGCGCAGGTCCCGGCGGAACATCCTGCTGGCCGCCTCCATGGTTCTCGCCGCGATCGGGATCTGGCAGCTGATCCCGCCGGCGGACGGGGCCGTCACGGTGACCGCGAATGTTCAGGCGCAGGTGACCGTCGACGGTGTGTCGGAGGGGACGACCGAGGTCCACGTCGTGCGGTCGCCGGGTTCCTACGTCTTCGCACTCACCCGGTCCGGCTGTGATGCGGTGCGCTTCGAGCATTTGGTCCGATCAGGTGCCGAGGACCGGCACCACGTGCAGATGCAGGTCAAGGACGGCGATAGCGAGAACAACCTCGACGACTTCGGCGAGAGTCTCGGCATCACGTTCGAAGACGGGCCCCTGCAGCGGCCGCGCAGCGGCGGGAGTGGCCTCGGGCTCCAGATCCTCTACCCGCGCGGGTCCGTTCGCGTCTCCGACCTCACCGAGGTCATGCTCGAGTTCAACGACCCGCTGGTGGAGACCAGCGGAGAGATCCAGCTCCGCCGTCTCGGGAGCGAGGTCCCCCTCTGGACCGGGACGCTGTCTGATGACGATGAGGCGGGGTTCATCCAACCGATCGAATTTCCGCCGAGCCTGCGGGCCGCGGTCTGGCCCGGCGACGAACTCACCCTCGGGTACTACCTTCCGGGATGGGAGACGACGGTCCACATCGTCGTGACCGGCGACCCGTGCGCGGAGAGCTTCCCCCGGGTGGACGGGGAACTCGCGAAGCAGCCGGAGCTGTTCCGCGACCACATGAAGGCCCAGCTGCTGTTCGACGAGGCCCTCTACACCGCCGCCTACTTCATGGCGCGGAGCATCACCGACCGGGTGCCCAAGAGCTCCCGGGGCTGGTACCTGCAGAAGAAGTGTCTGGAGCGGATGGGTGTCCTGAGCGGGCTGCGCAGCGAGGACCTGCTCGATGCCTTCGACGGGACCGACCCGGAGAAGCAGAAGCTGGTCGATCCGACGACGGGGAACTGACGAAGAAGAGGGAAGTGGAGGCTCACCGCGAGGTGAGTGGAAGGGCCGGGCCGGAAAGCCCGGCCCTTCGGATTCACGAGCACTCGCTCCGCAGCACCCGCCGCATCACCTTGTTCGACGCCGTGCGCGGGAGCGCGGCGATCAGGCGCACTTCGGCGACCTTGAACAGCGGGTTCAAGCGCTCCCGGATCCGGGACTGAAACTCCGCGCGGAGCGCCTCCGGCTCGAGATCCGCCTTCTCCCCGGCCACCGCGAACACCACGAGCCGCTCCGGACCGCCGCCGGCCCCCGGCACCGCGATCGCCGCCGTCTCCGCCACGCCGGCCGCCCCGTCGAGAACGCGCTCGATCGACGCCGAGCTGACCTTGATCCCGCCCAGGTTCATCGTGTCGTCCGTCCGGCCCATCGCGCGCCAGCAACCGTCCGCATCCCGCTCCATCCGGTCGCCGTGACGGCGGAGGATCTCTCCGCCCGGCCCGCGCGGCGCGCCCGCGTGGTAGACCTCGTCATGGTCGCGGTTCAACAGCGTCGTCGAGAGGCCGATCGACGGCGGGACGAGGAAGACCTCCCCGTCGTCCGCCGGGCGGCCGTCTTCGTCGAGCAGCACGACCCCGAGCCCCGCCGCCGGAGTGGAGAACGCCCCCGGGCGGGCCGGCTGCACCACCGTCCCCGTGACGTAGCCGCCGCCGATCTCCGTGCCGCCGCAGTACTCGATGACCGGGCGTCCTCCCGCCTGCGCCATCAGCCACGCCATGTCGTCGGCGCGGCTCGCCTCGCCGGTGGAGGAGAAGACGTGGATCCCCGACCAGTCGAGGCCCTCCGTCGCGCCGGCGGCCCGCCAGCCGGCCACGAGGCTGGGGACGAGGCCGAGCATGCTGACGCGGGTGTCCTGCACGAATTCGCAGAAGCTGCGGCCGGAGGGCAGGCCCTGGTACAGCGCGATCGTGCCGCGGTTGATCAGCGTGGCGAAGATCAGCCACGGGCCCATCATCCAGCCGAGGTTCGTCGGCCAGGCGACGACGTGGCCGGGGCGGATGTCCTGGTGGAGATGGCCGTCCGCCGCGCACTTGATCGGCGTCGTCTGCGTCCACGGGATCGCCTTCGGGTCGCCGGTCGTGCCGGAGGAGAAGAGGACGTTCACGATGTCGTCGGGGGCGCGCTCGACGACCTCGAAGTCGTCGCGGTCCGGGAGGAAATCCGCCCAGGCCAGGTCGCCGTCCCGGAGTTCGACGATCAGGGCGTCGCCCGCCGGGATGACGATCGCCCTCGGGGCGGCCGCGGCGACGACCTTCCCGTAGAGCGGCAGGTCCCGGCCGCCGCGACGGATGACGTCGCCCGTGACGATGCCGACCGCGCCGGAGATGCGGAGCCGGGTCGCGATCTCCTCCGGCGCGAAGCTGTCCGCGATGGAGACCACGGCGGCGCCGGCCTTGACGATGCCGAGGTAGACCGCGACGGATTCCATCGTCATGGGAAGATCCACGGCGATCCCGTCCCCGGGGCCGAACCCCAGGTCCGTCAGCCCCGCCGCCACGCGGCTCGAGAGGCGGTTCAGGTCGGCCACGGACAGCCGGCGGAGCGGCCCGTCCTCGTCCCGCCATACGACGGCATCGGAGTCCGGATCGGCCGAAAAGCAGCTGTCCGCGACGTTCATGCGGGCGCCGGGCAGCCAGCGGGGCCGCGTCACGCCGTCCGCCAGGTCGAGCACCCGCTCCGGGGCCGTCCGGAGCCGGATTCCGAGCCGCTCGATCATCTCCGTCCAGTACCCCTCGCGGTCGGAGATCGACCAGGCGTGGAGGGCCTCCCAGGTGGTGAATCCGCGGTCGCGCATGAGCCGCGCCGGGTTGCTCTCGGCCAGCTCGGCGTCGGACGGCGTCCAGGTACGCTCAGCCATGGGATTGATCATATCGATCCCCCCGAAGGGACCGTACATCCTGCGGCAACCCTGCACCCTCGAATGCCTCCGGCCGGCGCGGACACGGCCGGGCCAGGATCGGCGTGGCCCGCTGCGGACCACGGGGGGCAGCAGGCGTCTTCCCGGCCCCCCGGATTCAGCTTGGATTGGGTTGCGGGGGCCGTCAAACTTGCCTGTTCGCCCCCGAGTTTGGGGCGGATTTTCGAGATCTCTCATCTCCCCGGACGCGAAAGCCCGAAGAGCCCGGAATCCGTTCGGGGGAGCCACGCCAGGAGACGTCATGAGCCACGGAGCATTCCAGGTACCCGTCCCGGTCAACGAGCCCGTCATGGGCTACGCGCCGGGAAGCCCCGAGCGGGAATCGATCAAGAAGAGGCTGGACGAGATGGCCGCCACCCAGGTGGAGGTCCCTCTCATCATCGGCGGTGAGGAGATCTTCACCGGGAACACGAAGGACATGGTCATGCCGCACGACCACGGCCACGTCCTCGGCAAGTTCCACCAGGCGACCCCCGAGCACGTCAAGATGGCGATCGACGCCGCCACGGCCGCCCGGAAGGACTGGATCGACATGCCCTGGGAAGACCGCGCCGCGATCTTCTTGCGCTGCGGCGAGATGCTCGCGACGACGTGGCGTGACACCGTGAACGCCGCCACGATGCTGAACCAGTCGAAGACCGTCCACCAGGCCGAGATCGACTCCGCCTGCGAGCTGGTCGACTTCTTCCGCTACAACGTCTCCTACATGCAGGAGATCTACGAGGAGCAGCCCGAGTCCAGCGAAGGCTGCTGGAACCGCCTCGAGCACCGCCCCCTCGACGGCTTCGTCTTCTCGATCACGCCCTTCAACTTCACCTCGATCGCGGGGAACCTGCCGACCGCGCCGGCCATGCTCGGCAACACGTCGGTCTGGAAGCCGGCCTCCACCTCCGTCCTCTCCAACTACTACCTCATGAAGATGTTCATGGAGGCGGGCGTGCCGGCCGGCGTCATCAACTTCCTCCCGGGCAGCGGCGGCACCGTCGGCGACCCGGTCATCGCGGACGGTCGCCTGGGCGGCATCCATTTCACCGGTTCCACGGCCGTCTTCCAGGGCATCTGGCGGACGATCGGCACGAACATCCAGAACTACGCCCAGTACCCGCGCATCGTCGGTGAGACCGGCGGCAAGGACTTCGTCTTCGCGCACCCGTCGGCGGACCCGGAGGCCCTCGCGGTCGCCCTCGTCCGCGGCGCCTACGAGTACCAGGGCCAGAAGTGCTCGGCGGCCAGCCGCTGCTACATCCCGAAGAGCCTCTGGACCGAGGTCATCGACCGGATGGGCGCGATGCTCTCTGAGATCCGGATGGGCGACCCCCGCGACTTCGGGAACTTCATGGCCGCCGTCATCGACCAGAACAGCTTCGATCAGCTGAAGGCCGTCATCGACGCTGCGGCGGACGACGCGAAGGCCGAGGTCGTGCTGGGCGGCGAGGCCGACGACAGCAAGGGCTGGTTCGTCTCCCCGACGGTCATCAAGACCACCGACCCGCACCACGACGTGATGAAGACGGAGTACTTCGGGCCGATCCTCGGCGCCTACGTCTACGACGACGACAAGGTCGACGAGACCCTGGAGCTCTGCGCCACGACCTCCGAGTACGCGCTGACGGGCGCGATCTGGGGCAACGATCGCGCGGCGGTCCGCGAGGGCATGAACGCGCTCCGCTTCGCCGCGGGCAACTTCTACATCAACGACAAGCCCACGGGCGCCGTGGTCGGCCACCAGCCGTTCGGCGGCTCCCGCGCGTCGGGCACGAACGACAAGGCCGGTTCGCTCCTGAACCTCCTCCGCTGGGTCTCCCCGCGGACGATCAAGGAGACGTTCGTCCCGCCGACCGACTACCGGTACCCCTTCCTCGGCTGAGAGAGGGGTTCGACGTCGTTCACCCGGGCGGGCGTCTCGCGACGTCCGCCCGCTCGATTCAGCGCTTCGAGAGCTTCGGAACGTCCAACTCCTCGAGGATGCCCTTCACCTGGGCGAGCGCGTCGGGGAACAGCCCGAAGCCCATCTTCTTCCTGTTCTCCTCGGACAGACCCTTCTGCGGCTGCATCCACATGAACCGGCCGTCGAGGACAAAGCGGCCCGCGTGGGCGCGCCAGATCACGGTGGCCTGCTTCTCGAGCTTGCCCGGTGCGCCCGCGAGGATCACGAAGGCCTCCGTGCCCGCGGCGGAGACCTTCTCCCGCTTCACTTCCTGGCCCATCTGCTCCAGGCGCTCGATGCCCGGGTTGTCGATGCCCGTGAGCGGCCAGCGCTTCTTCGCGCGGCCCGCGGCGCCGGCGTCGGTGATCGTCACCTGGCCGAGCATCTGGTAGGCGGCGGTCGCAGACGAGTGGAAGGCGAAGCTGTCGTTCTCCGCGCGGGTGCTGCGGCTGGCGGCGTCGAGGCCGCGGATCTCGGCGGGGAGGAGTGCCTTCACGGCGTCTTCGCCCATCAAACCGGCCTGGATCACCTCGTTGGGCGAGGGCTGGAAGATCGACCCGTCGTCGACCTGGACCTTCAGGGACCGGAAATCGAGCGCCTCGAGGAGCAACACGATCGCGGCGACGTCGTAGTTTTCCGTCTCGACCTGCACGATGAGCTGGGCCGCCACGAGCATCCGGACCGTGCTGTCCCGGTCGTTCTCCTCCGGGACGGGGTGTTTCGCGATCGCTTCGAAGCCGGAGATCGACATCTTCACGGGCTTGTACATCCCGAACCCGAGCTTCTCCATGCCCATGGCGGCCCGGGTGAACCACTGGACCTCGACGTCGAGTGATCTGTCGTGCCGGTACGCATCGCCGGTGTAGTACTCCGCCTCGGCGGTGACCCGGCCGAGCGCGTCGTTCTGCTTCACCTCCGGCTCCTGCCACCGCTTCATCCCCGCCGCCTCCGCCACGAGGACGTCGGCCAGACGGCGGCCGCTCGGGAGGCGCTTCTCGGCGAGCTGCTTCGCGCCGGGGGCGTTCTTCGCGGAGCCGTCCGCGGGCGTGGGCAGGGGCGACCGGCCGGGTTCTCCGGCGGGCTTCTCCTCGTCACAGGCGGCGAGAGCGAGCGCGAGGGCCAGTACGATCGACAACATCAGAGTGAGACGCATTCTCCCTCCTTTCGCGAGAGGGATGTTGTCGGTGATCGGGATCGCCGGGTCAAGGATCGGCTGCTTGTCATCCTGCACCGGTCCTGCGAGGATCGGGGCATGAGCTCTCCCCGCCAGTACCAGCAGGCGTTCCGTTCCCTGAACGCGTTCTACAAGCGCCTCGTCGACGACCTCGCCGACAAGGTCGTGGAACGGGAGAGTTCCTTCGAGGAGACCTACCTCGGGCTGGGGGAGGAGGTCATCGAGCGGTACGGCCACCTGCTCCTGCTCAGCCAGCACTGCCTGATGGGGTTGCAGCAGGCGATGGGCGGCGAGGGGCCGCCGCCGCCGGTGGGGAAGCTGGCGTCGATCTCCTGTCCGGAGGCCGACGTGGACGAACAGCTCGCCGAGTGGCTCGCGGAGAACGAGGGCGTGGAGGTCGTCGGATTCCAGGTCCTGCCCGGCCGCCCGACGGACGAGAACCCCGACCCGCACTGCCGCTGCCTGGTCGTCTACAACACGCAGCTCTGATGCGCCGGCACGCCGGTTGCGCCCGTTGACTCCCCGGGGAGCGGCGCCCGTTGATCGGGCGGGTGGCGTGTCGACGGATATCGACACGTCGACCTTTCTGAACGCGGGACGGGCGGCCGCCGCCGGAAAGACGGGGAGACGGCCATGGCGAAGAAGGCGCGTGCCGTATCGAAGGACCAGCCCGCGTTCGAGAGGAAGACCCGGCCCGAGTTCAGGGTGCTCTACGGCTTCCTGCTGAGAGTGCGCATCGACGACCCGCTGGGGGACTACTCGGAACAGACGGGGGCACAGTTCGGCTGACCTGCAATTCGGGGTCAGACCCCGATTTGCAGATTCGGCAATCTCGGCGGAGCGGGTGGTGTCTACTTTGGTCTTGCCCTGACGCCGTATGTGGTAGACGCGACGGTGCGCGTTTTGCCCTGACACCGTATGGAGGAGACGCGGGTTACTTCTCCCGCGACGTGTACGTGCCGCCGTTCTCCTTCGCCAGCGCGCGCATGAACTTCGCGCTGTGGCCCTTCAGGCCGATCGTGTGGATCTTCATGCGCTTCAGACTGTTCCACTGGCGGACCGCGCGGAGCACGCGATCCGGGCTGTCGTCCGTCAGGTCCTCGTTCGTCGGCGCGCCGTCCGACAAGAGGAAGATCGTGTCCGCGGTCGGCGGGTAGTACTTGTCCTGGATCCCCATCCCCGCCATCCGGAACGCCAACTCCAGCGCGCCATAGATGTTCGTCGTGCCCGTCGGCTTCAGGTCCTCCACCCAGACCTTCGCGTCCTTCTTCATGCCCTCGGCGGCCTTCACCAATCGGGGGCGCCAGCCCTTCACCACCGTGTGGAACGCGATCAGGCCGAACGTCCCCGACGGCGGATAATGGTCGATCGCGCGGCCGAGCTCCTCCTTCGCCAGGTCGAGACGGTTCTTCTCGCCGGGCTTCGGCTTCTCCGTGAACTCGGTCGTCGAGTAGGTCATCGAATCGGAGATGTCGAGGATGAAGATCGTGCGGTGCGACTTCACCGGGATGCCGTGGTAGTACTCGTCGTCCGGCCGCTTCTCCTCCTCCTCCTCCGCCTTCTGCGGCGCGTCGCCGGCGAGGAGCTTCTCCCCGTGGTCCGCCCACCAGCGCTTCCAGGCGTCGTAGATCGTTCCGAACTTCTGGCCGGTCAGGTCCGTCAGCGCCTCCGCCACGTCCTCCGCGAGACGACCCTCCTCCTTCTTCAGCCGCTCGATGAGCGGTTCGATCGCCTTCATGTCCCGGATCTTCGCCAGCGTGTCGATGGCCGCCGACCGGACGATCCAGTCCTTGTCGCCGAGCATCTTCAGGACGTCCTCGAACGCCTCCTCGGCCCGCATGCCGCCCAGGCTCAGGAGGACCGTCGCCCGGACGCGGGGGTCCTTGTCCTTCAGGCCCTTCACGAGGAACGGGATCAACTTCCGGTCGCCGACCTCGCCGAGCGTCCTCGCCGCGATCTCCCGCGCCTTCCAGTGCTTCTGCTTCGGAAGCGCCGTCTTCGCGAGGTAGAGGATCGCGTCCGCGTCCGTCAGCTTCGCGAAGCCCTCTTCGACCGCCGCGAGGACCTTGATCTCCAGGTCGAGCCGCTCCTTGAGCGACGCCAGGTAGGGCTCGGGCCGCGCGCCTTTCAGGGACTTGTCCCGCCCGGTGCGGATCGCTTCCCGCTCCT
>JBDLIY010000147.1:0-8703 GCA_039714635.1 Planctomycetota bacterium | reverse complement strand
GCCTCCGCGACGAGCGTCGCGCGATCGAGCGACAGGACGGCGTCCGCGAAGGCCTCCGCCACGCCGGGACGACTCTCGATCAACCATGCGTCGAGCAGCATCTCGAGCAGGACGTGCGCGTAGAAGCTGGCGCGCATCCGGCGGTCCGGCCGGTCGGCGTGCCGCGCGCGGATCAGGGCGGCGATCGCGGCGGTCGTCTCCCGGAACGCGGCCGTGTCGTGGAACCAGGCGTCATCGACGAAGTGCCGCGCGAGGCCCTCGTGGAGCAGAGCCCGCGGCGAGCCCGGCGCGGCGGCCGCGCCGTCCACCATCCAGGGCCGGAGCCGGGCCCCGGCGTCGACGATGCGCACCCAGTCGGGCAGCACGGTCCCGGCGAGGACCCAGGGGCGGTCGAGGACGTCTCGGGCGTGGGCGACGTAGTTCACGCCGGACAAGCTAACCCCGCCACGGAATCCTGCTATGTTCTTTGCCCATGGTCCACGTCACGTCCGAAGTCGGCCGTCTCCGCACCGTCCTCGTCCACCGTCCGGGGTCCGAGGTCGACCTCATGGTCCCCTCGATGATGGAGGACCTGCTCTTCGACGACATCCTCTTCGGCGAGGTCGCGCGCGAGGAGCACCGGAAGATGCGGGCGGTGTTCGAACTCGCCGGCGTCGAGGTGCTCGAGGCGGAAGACCTCCTCATCGAGACGCTCAGGATCGAAGAGGCCCGCCGCTGGCTCATCGAGTCGGTCCTCGACCTGCTGCCGCTCTCGATGCGGACCCCCGTGGAGGCGCAGGCGCCGGTGGAACTCGCCGAGATGCTCGTCTCCGGCCTGCGGCTCGACCCGTCGCTGACCGGGATCGAGGCGAACGACCTCTTCGAGGTGGCGCCGCTGCCGAACTGGTGCTTCCAGCGCGACCCGATCATCGCACTGCCGGACGGCCTGGTGATCAACTCGATGGCCACCGCCGCGCGCGCCCGGGAGGCGGTGCTGGCGAGCGGGATCTTCCGGTTCCACCCCCGGTTCGAGGGCGTGCGGATCCTGCGCGACGCCGCGACGCAGTCCCCGGTGCCGGGCCTCAACCGGCCGTGCTTCGAGGGAGGCGACTTCCTCGTGCTGTCGAAGGACGTCGTGGCGGTGGGCCTGTCCGAGCGGACGAACCTGCCCGGGATCCGGACGCTGGCCCGGACGTTCATCGGCCAGGAGGGGACGCCGCGCTGGATGGTCGTCGTCACGCTGCCGCAGCGCCGCGCCTACATGCACCTCGACACGATCTTCACGCCCGTGGACCGCGACGCCTGCCTCGTCCACGCGCCGGTGATCCTCGCCGGCGGGAGCGAGGAGGCGCACGTCTACGAGATCGACCTCGGCAGCCGCGAGCCCTACCCCGGCCCGCGGAAGGACCTGCTCTCGACGCTGGCCCGCCACGGCATCGACCTCGAGCCGATCGCGTGCGGCGGCAGCGACGCGGTGCGACAGCAGCGCGAGCAGTGGACGGACGGCGCGAACGCGTTCGCCCTCGCGCCCGGCGTGATCTGCCTGTACGACCGGAACGTCGAGACGATCGAGGCGCTGGCCGCGAAGGGCTTCGCGATCTCGACGGCCGACGAGTTGCTCGAGGCCGGAGCGCCGATCGACCTCGACGGCGGCCGGCGCTGCATCCTCATCCCGAGCCACGAGCTGTCGCGGGCGAGGGGCGGACCGCACTGCATGACCCACCCGCTCGAGCGCGACGACGTCTGACCCAGGAGGGAACCCCGCATGAGGAACCCGATCCGGTTCATCCTGGTCCCGCTGGTCCTGGTCGCCGCCCTCGTTCTGCTCCCGGTGTTCCCGGCGTCTCTCCCCGCCGCCCCGACCTGGCACGACTCCCTCGCCGCCGGCCGGCGCGCGGCCGCGGGCGAGCGGAAGCCGATCCTCTGCGTGATCCTCTCGTCCGGCCAGCGGGCCAGCGCGAAGCTCACACGAGACCTGTCGAAGAACCGGAAGCTGACGACGCTCCTCGACCGCTTCGTCCTCGTGAAGCTCGACCGCGCGAAGAACGCCGCGCTCGTGAAGCGATACAACCTGAAGTACTCCCCCGCCACGGTCTTCTTCACGCCCGGCGGCGCGCCCCTGAAGACGATCGTCGGCGGAGTCTCCGTCAGCCGCTACGCCTCGGAGATGCAGGCCGCGCTCGACAAGTACGAGGCGCTGCTCCGCCCGAAGCGCCCGAAGACAGAGCGGCGGGAGACGCCCTCGGACGACACGGGACCGGAGCTCCGTCACTCCGGCTCGTGCCCCGACGGCTGCGAGCACTGCGCCCCGGTCGTCGACGCCGCCCTCGCGTGGCTTCTGAAGCAGCAGGGGAAAGACGGGCGGTTCGCGAAGCCGAAGGCGGAGCGGATCACGAAGAGTGACGACGGTCGCGAGGTCACGAGGTCGATCGACCACGTGGACGTGGCCCTCAGCTCGACGGCCGGGCTCGCGCTGATCGCGGCGGGGGCGCGGCCGGGCGAGGACCGGCGCGGCCGCGCGCTGGCGAAGGCGGACGCGTTCGTCACCTCCGCGGTGCGGAAGGACGGCGTCATCTGCGACCGCACGGACGACGACTACATGTTCCTGGTCCACGCCAACTTCGAAACCGCCCTCGGCACGGTGTTCCTCGCCGAGATGGAGAAGCTGGCCCCCGACCCCGCGCGGCACAAGGCGCTCGCGCGCGTCCGGGACTACTTCGAGAAGAGCCAGGACCCGGCCTCCGGCGCCTGGGGCTACGGTCCCGACTTCCGCTCGCACTCGCCGCGGACGCGCCGAGGCTACCGCCTTCTCGCGACGACGCACTGCGTCCTCACGGCGCTGAATCACCTGGCGCGGGCCGGGCTCGAGGTCGACGACGGCGTGCGGCGGAGGGCGGTGAAGTATCTCCTCGCCTGCCGCGGGCGGGACGGCGCGTTCACGTACCGTGCCGAGTTCCGCGGCCTGCCCGGCTACCCCGGCGCGACGGCGGGCGCGTATTTCGCGCTGTCCCGGTCCGGGCTCGTCGCGGCGGACGAGCTGGAGGGGATCTTCGCCCGCTACCGCCGCGACTACCGCCGCTTCGAACTCTACCGTCCGCTCACGACGACGATCGGCAAGCACTGGTGGTTCTTCCTGCTCCAGACGGCGCTCGCGATGAACGACCGCGGCCCGGCGGCGTTCGACGACTTCCAGCGCGGCTTCCGCGATCGCCTGGTGCGGGCGCAGCAGCCGGATGGGCACTTCGAGGATCCGGACGGGAACGGCGGCCACGTCTTCGCGACGTCGATCGCGGTGCTCGCGCTCTCGATGGGCCGGGACCGGCTTCCGATCGCCGCGGGGCGTGCCGAGCCGCCGGTGACCGCGCTCGTCCCGAAGCCGAAGTACCTCGTTCCGCCGCACGCGGAGAGCCGCGTGAAGGTGTTCCCCCACGGCGGCGGCTATCTCGCCGACCTCGTCGTCTGGGTCGACGGCCCGGCGGACCGCGCGTACTTCGAATCGCTCGGCCGCGGCATCGAGGGCGCGAACCGGGTCCTCTTCGACGTGACGGACGGTCAGATGCGGATGCACCGGGTCGTGCTCACGGCGGACCCGGCGCGGGAGAAGGACGCGGACATCCTGATCACGAAGGGCTTCTACGACCGCGAGGTGAACCCGCGGCCGTGGGCGCACGGGATCACGCGTGTCTCGAAGCGGACGGAGATCCGGGGCGGGAAGAACCGGGAGGGCGCCCGCATCGGCGACTGGATCATGTTCCCGTACCACGGCCGCGGCACGGCCGACGTGATCCGCTGGGACGACTCGCGGTTCGTGCACGTCCTCGCCCACGAGCTGTGCCACTACCTGTTCGGCCTGCGGGACGAGTACCACGCGACGACGGGCGAGTCGTTCTGCGACTGCATCATGGGGAAGCGCCGCGCGACGGAGCTTTGCCGGGAGGAGACGCACACGGACGACCGCCAGGACGCGGCGTGCTGGACGCTCGCGAAGCGGCTCTACCCGGCGCTGACGATCCCGACGACGCCGGACCCGGGCCCGTGGCGCCCCGCCCGCCCGATCGTCACGATGCCGAAGTAATCTGCTATTCGGGGTCAGACCCCGATTAGCAGGTCGCCTACTCCACCTCGGTGAGCTTGAACCGCCTGCCGTCCTTCCGCGGGTAGACGACCTTCTTCGGCCGGGCGAGGATCTTCTCCAGCTCTTCGAGCAGGATCCGGCGCTTCGTCACCGCCGGCGCCGCCGCCACCCTCGCGAGCAGCAGCGTGAAGCCCTCCGCGTCGCCCCTCGCGGCGGCGATCGTCTCCGTGCGGTAGATCTCCGCCTCCTCGCCCAGGCGGTTCGCCTCCGCGCGCGCCGCGGGCAGGAGGTTCTTCGCGTAGCCGTCGGCCTCCGACACGCGCCGCTCCTTGTCCGCCTTGGCCGAGTTGACGTCGTTGAAGGCGGAGATCACCTCCGGCGGCGGGTCGGCCTGCACGATGTTCATCGAGTGGACCTGGATCCCCAGGCCGACGAGATCCGCCGCGGCCTGGATCCCGCGCCGCCCCTCCTCCGAGAGGAGCGCCTTCCCCGAAGAGAGGACGTCGTCCACCGTCATCCGCGCGACGATCTCCGTGAGCACGCTCTCGGCGAGCTTGCGGATCACGAAGTCGCGCGGGCGGTCGCCGAGGTCGGCCACCGTGAAGAGGTACTTCGCCGGGTCGATGACCAGGTACTGCACCTCCGTCTGGATTTCGACGATGTTCGTGTCGCCGGTCAGCCACTGCACCTCTTCCGGCGTGGGCGGGATCGACCGGATCCGGTTGAGCAGCCGAAAGCCCACGGACATCGTCCGGATCTCCCCGGTGACGACGCGCTCCATCCGCTCGATCGGCCACGGCAGCGTGACGCGGATCCCCGGCGGCGCCAGCCGCGAGAACCGACCGAACGTGAGGACGACGCCGGTCTCGTTCTGGGGCACGGTCCGGAGGCCGGTGAAACCGCACCAGCAGACGACCGCGACGAACAGCCACAGCGGCCAGCGGCGGATCCACTTCCGGGTCGTGTCGGCCGCTCCCGTCACTCGCCGGTCTCCTTGTTCCCAGCCCCGGCCGCGTCGGCCTTCCGGAGATACCTCTCGGGGTCGGTCAGCACGCGCAGCAGCGGCGAGTCGTCGGGGATCACGACCGTCGAGTTCTCGTCGATGATCTTGCCGTAGGCCTCGAGCGATCGCACGAACTCGAAGAACTCCGGGTCCTTCTCGAACGCCTCGGCGTAGATCCGGGCGGCCTCGGCGTCCGCCTGGCCGCGCTTCACGGCCGCCTGCCGCTTCGCCTCGGCGAGGAGCACCGCCTTCTCCCGGTCCGCCCGGGCGCGGATCTTGTCCGCCTCCTCCTCGCCCTCGGACCGGAAGCCCTTCGCGATCCGCTTCCGCTCCGCCTCCATCCGCTGGAAAACGGCCCGCTTGTTCTCGTTGGGGAAGTTGATGCGCTTGATCCGGATCGCCGTCACTCGGATACCGAAGCTGTTCCGCGCCTTCCCGGCCGCGGCCGCGGCGATCCGGTCCATCACGGACGCCATCTCCGTTCCCTCACCCTCCTCCTCCGTGATCAGACTGGAGAGCGGGTAGGAGCCGAGGGTCGTGCCGACCTCGGAGCGCAGGACCGCGGTGAGCCGCGCCTCCGCGCCGGCGAGGTCCCCGACGGAGACGAGGAACTTCTTCGGGTCCTCGACGGCCCAGACGAGGAACGAGTTCACGAGGATGTTCTTCTTGTCCGACGTCAGGATCTCGTCCGGGTCGGGGTCGAGCACGTGGATCCGGCGGTCGATGCGGCGGACGGTGTCGATCGGCGGCGGCCACCGGAAGTGCAGGCCGGCCTCGTCGATCACCCGCCGCGGGTCGCCGAACCGCAGCACGATGACGGATTCCGTCTCGTCCACCGTGACGGTGAAAGCGAAGAACAGGAGCACGAGGACTGCGACGAGGACGAGGGAGACCATCAACTTCTTCATTCCGAATCCCCTTCCTTCGATTCCCGGCTGCCGAGGCCGATCTTCGGCACCTCGCGGGCCTCGCGGCGCCGACCGAGCCGCCACAGTTCCACGTCCACGTCACCGCCCAGCAGGAAGATCCCGCGGACCTTTGCGAGCGTCGTCTCCGCCGCGTCGAGCACCATCCGCAGCCCGGTCACCGCCGGGCTCTCGCGGAAGGCCTCCCGCCGGGCGGTGAACGCCTCCGCCTCGCCCCGGGCCGCTTCGACGCGCGTGGCGTAGTCCCCCTCCGCTTCCTCGGCGAGGCGGAACGCCAGCCCCCGCGCCTGCGCCAGCGCCTCCGTGTAGTCGCCCTCGGCGTCGCGCACGCTCGTCGCCCGGTCCTCCAGGGCGCTCGCCACGTCGCGGTACGCGGAGTGCACTTCCGGAGCGGCGTGGACGTCCTCGAGAGAGAACAGCCGCACGCGGACCCCGCTCTCGATCGAGTCGAGAGACGCCTGGAGGCGGGCGCCGATCTCCTCCTGCAGCTCCGCCCGGTGCCCGACGAGGATCCACCCCGTGAGGCGGTCCGCCAGCGCCTCCCGCAGGGCCGCCTCGGCGAACGCCGCGACGACGCCCTCGGGATCGGCCACGCGGTAGCGATAGAGCCACGGGTCCTTCACGTCGAACTGCACGGTGTACGCGAGCCGGAGAAGATTCTCCTCCCCCGTCATCGCCTCGCCCTGCTCGGCGAGGTCCCGCGGCGGCGCGATCTCGCCCCGCACGTGCCCGATCTCGACGGAGCGGACCCGGTCCTTCGGCAGCACCGTCACCGACTCGATCGGCGCCGGCCAGTGGAAGACCAGGCCGCTCTCGGGAACCGGCCGCACGACCCGGCCGAACCGGACGACCCAGCCGGTCCCGCCCGGCCCGACGATCGAAAACGCCGAGGTGAGCCAGACGACGATGATCGCCGCGACGAGCACGACCCGCCCGAATCCGGACGCCGGGTCGAACCCGGTCAGCCGCCGGACGCGCTCGCCGAACCGGCCGAACAGCCCCGTCCGGATCGCGCTCCGCAGGAGCAGGACCACGAGAACGGTCCCCAGGACGATCCCGACCGGCGAAAGCCCGTTCTCGATGAGGCCCGAGGCCGCGGCGGGAAGATCCATCCCGCTCCCGGCGTACAGCGAGGAGACGATCGCGCCCAGCACCAGCGCGCAACCGACGATCCCCACCAGGTAGATCGCGAGGACCCGTTTCCCGAGGAGGCGCAGGACCACGAGCATCGTGGCGGCGTTCGTCGCCGGTCCGACGAGCAGGAAGACGAGCGCCGCTCCGGGATCCAGCCCCTTCGCGATCAGCACCGCGGCCAGCGGCGTCGCGGCGGCGGCGCAGACGTACATCGGCGTCGCGACGACCGCCATGATCAACCCCGCCAGCAGGCCGGAGGGGATGTTCTCGGAGAAGAACCCGTCCGGGATGGCGAGCGCGAGCAGCCCGGACAGCAGGAACCCGAGCGTGAACCACGGCGTCAGGTCGTCGAGCAGCGGTCCGAACGCGTACCGGGCGGCCTCGCGCACGGCCTCCCGCGGCGTCCGGCGCCCGTTCGGCGGCTCGACGGCGGCGCAGCACGACTCGTCCGCGCACTCCCCGTCCGTTGAATCCCCGGCCGGCTCGTCCGAGTCCCAGCCCGACGTCACGAAGTGGTTGACGAGAGACCCGGTCAGCAGCGCGGTGATCAGCGCGGAGAGCGGCCGGACGAGGGTGAACAGCGGGTCGAGCAGCGCCCAGGTGATCCCGATGGAGTCGACGCCCGTTTCCGGCGTCGAGATGAGGAACGCCGTCGTCGCGCCCTTCCCCGCACCGCTCTTGCGGAGCTCCGTGGCCGTCGGCAGGACCGAGCAGGAGCAGAGCGGCAGGGGGATGCCCACGATCGACGCGAGCGTCACGGACTTCACGCTGTCCCCACCCAGGTAGCGCGTGACCTTCTTCTGCGGGATCAGCACCCGGAGCAGGCCGGCGAGGAAGAAGCCGAAGAGCAGGAACGGCGCCGACTCCGCGATCATGGAGAAGACGGCGGCCAGGTAGTTCGTCAGAAGTTCCATCGGGAACGTCCATTGTGACTCCGCAGCGTGCCCCCGGCCAAGAACGGGTGCATCGGGGAAACATCCCGTACGTATGAATGGAGGCGCCGGAACGCTCGTAGAGAGCCGGCAAGGCGATCCAGGAGGCGGGAACAGACACCTGTCAAGGGGAAGGTCATGAAGGTAGGATGCGGTCCCGTGTCCGATTCGTCCGCCAGCAAGCTGCCCGAGGGGACCCGCCTCGCTCACTACGAGGTGACGGCCCTCGTCGGCGAGGGCGCGATGGGCACGGTCTACCGGGCCCACGACACGTCGCTGGACCGCACGGTGGCCATCAAGGTCCTGCGGCCGGAGATCGCCGACGAGGGCCAGGTGATCGAGCGTTTCAACCGGGAGGCGCGCGCCGCGGCCCGGGTGAACCACCCCAACCTGACGCACATCTACTTCGTCGGGCCCGAGGAAGAGCATCACTACTTCGCGATGGAGTACGTGCCCGGCCTCACCCTCCACGAGCACGTCGAGAACTACGGCCCGATGGACGTCGACGAGACGCTGGACGTCCTGATCCAGGCGGCGAAGGGGCTCGAGGCAGCGCACGCGGCCGACGTCATCCACCGCGACGTCAAGCCGTCGAACCTGAAGCTCGCCCCCGGCGGCGTGGTGAAGATCACGGACTTCGGCCTCTCCAAGCAG
>JBDLIY010000146.1:0-8729 GCA_039714635.1 Planctomycetota bacterium | reverse complement strand
GAGGGCAGTCGCGGGCATCCGGACGTGCGCGCCGCCGCCTGGCCGCCGACCCTCCGCCTCGCGGCCGGCCGTCCCGTCCTCGGCGCGGGCCTGGGGACCTACCGGCGCGCCATTCACCTCACCCAGCCCGAGGACATCCCCCGCGAACTCTACTTCGCCCACTCCGACCCGCTGAACGTCCTGGCCGAGGCCGGTGCGTTCGGGCTGCTCGTGGTGGTGACGATCGGAATCATGGGATTCATGGTCGCGGTCCGGCTGGCGCGGGACGGGGAACACCCCGGCGCCGGCCCGGGGGCGGCCTGCGTCGCCGGCCTGACGGCGTTCGTCGCCATGGCCTGCGTGGACTTCCCGCTCCAGATTCCGGCGACGTCATTGATGTTCACGGTGCTCCTGTTCGTGCCGGTGGCGTTGCGCGCGGATCTCCATCCCGCGGCCCGGGACGTCGGACCGCGCCGGAACCTCGCCCGGCTCGCGGCGGCGGCGGGGTTCGCCCTGCTCCTCCTGGGCGTCATCGAGGACGTCCGCCGCGGCATCGACGAGCCCGGGGCCCTCACCCGCGGCGAGGCGCACTACGAACGTGGGCGTGAACTCGTGGCGGCTCGGAGTGTGGCGGAGGCGAGGGATGATCTCGAGACTGCGCGCCGGCTTCAGCCGTTCGACGCGCGCACGCGGCTCTACATGTCGCAGGTCCACTACTACGCTGGCGAGTACGAGGCCGGAAGACGTGAGATCCGGGCCGCGTGGCGGTTGGCTCGCGGGCAGGCTGCGGTCCTCTTCTCGATCGGTCTCCGTTCGGTCAGTGACTCGACGCTCAGCGATCTCACCGTTCCGGCCTTCCGCGAGGCGTCGATCCTCGAGGCGAGGTTCTTCCCGGAGGTGCTGAAGACCGACGGACTGACGCCGGCGGAACTCCTGGAGATCGTCCCGGAGCACCCGCACCTGCTGGGAGGGCTCTCGCGGCACCTCGAGAAGAGGGGCGCCGTCGAGGAGGCGGCGGAGGCAGCCCGCCGGGCGGCGGCGGCGAAGTGAGGACCGAGTCCGGTTGTGGTTTTCGGTGGAATGGGATGAAAGAACCTGTCTCGGTATCTACCCGAGGCAGATTCCCAGCGCCCTCGCCGACTTCACCGTTCCCGAGTCCTCCGGCACCGTCTTGAGTCGACCGATCGCCTCCGCCAGCGGGACGCTCCGGATGCCCTCGCTCGTCCAGGCGGCCATCCGGCCGAAACGGCCCGTCGCGATCAACTCCACCGCCTTCGTGCCGAAGTTCGTGCAGAGGACGCGGTCCATCATCGTCGGACTGCCGCCGCGCTGCAGGTGACCGAGGACCACGGTCCGCGTCTCCCGGCCGGTCCGCCTCTGGATCTCCGCGGCGACCCGGTGGCCGATCCCGCCGAGCTTCGCCTCGCCGGATGCCGTCGCCTCGCCCACGTAGTCCCCGCCGGCGAGCCGGGCGCCCTCCGCCACCACGACGATCGTGAACTCCCGGTCGTTCGCGGCGCGGTCCGCGATCTTTGCCTCGATGCTCTCGAAGGTGAACGGGATCTCGGGCGTGAGGATCACGTCCGCGCCGCCGGCGACGCCCGCGAACATCGCGATCCAGCCCGCGTAGCGGCCCATCACCTCGAGGACCATCACGCGGTCGTGGCTCTCGCCGGTCGTCTGGAGGCGGTCCACGGCGTCCACGGCGCAGGTCACCGCGGAGTCGAAGCCGAACGTCATGATCGTGCCCGAGAGGTCGTTGTCGATCGTCTTCGGCACGCCGACGACGGGGAAGCCGTGCTCGAAGAGCTGCTGCGCGATCGTCATGGAGCCGTCGCCGCCGACCGCGACGAGGCCGGACAGGTCCAGGGCCGCGAAGCCCTCGCGCGCCTCCTCGATCACGTCCGCCGGCAGGCCGATCGTCTCGCCGTGGCCGACCTTGGCGGAGAACCGGCCGCGGTTCGCGGTGCCGAGGATCGTCCCGCCGCGCGTCAACAGTCCGTCGAGGTCGTGGTAGTCGAGGACCTGGTGCTCCCGGGGCGGGAGCAGACCCTCGAAGCCGCCCTCGATGCCGACCGTCTCCCAGCCTCGGTAGTGACCCGCCTTGGCCACGGCGCGGATGACCGCGTTCAGCCCGGGGCAGTCGCCGCCCCCCGTGACGATGCCGATCCTCGTCGTCATGTCCACCTCCATCGTGACGCGGAGCGTACCCCACGGGCGCGGCGCCACGAAGCCATCCGTTGCATCCGGCCCGATCCGCCGGGATGATGCGCGTCGACCCTGGAGACGCCCGCATGCTCCCTTCCTTCGAAACCAAGATCGTCGCCACCATCGGCCCCGCGTCCGGGTCGGAGGAGGTGCTGGCGGACCTCGTGACCGCCGGCATGAACGTGGCCCGCCTGAACTTCTCCCACGGCGACTTCGAGAGCCATCGCCGCGTCGTCGAGCGGATCCGGCGCGTCTCCCGCGATCTCGGAATCCCGGTGGGGATCCTGGCCGACCTGCCGGGCCCCAGGATCCGTGTCGGGGAGATCGAACCGGAGTCCGTGGAGCTCGTCGCCGGAGCCCCCTTCGTGCTGACCACGGAGGAGACCGTGGGCGACGGCTCCCGGGCGAGCGTTGCCTTCGCGTCCCTGCCGGAGGTCGTTTCGCCCGGTGACGCGATCTACCTGAACGACGGATTCGTGGAGTTGGTGGTGGAGGAGGTCGCGGCGCCCGAAGTCCGGTGTCGCGTCCGCGCGGGGGGCGAACTCCGCTCCCGGAAGGGCGTGAACCTGCCGGGCATCGACCTGGGGATCGGCGCCTTCACGGCTCGGGACCGCGAGTGCCTGGCGTTCGCGCTCGAGGCCGGGGTGGACATCGTCAGTCAGTCGTTCGTGGCGTCCGCCGCCGACATCGCGGCGGTGCGGGCTGCGGCGGCCGAGTGCGGCCACGACGATATCTTCGTCGTCGCGAAGATCGAGCGGGCCGCGGCTCGGGAGCGGCTGGACGAGATCCTCGACGTGGCGGACGGGATCATGGTGGCCCGGGGCGACCTGGGGGTGGAGATCCCGATCGAGCAGATCGCCGTGGCGCAGAAGCTGCTGATCCGCATGGCGAACGCGGCCGGGAAGCCGGTGATCACGGCGACCCACATGCTGGAGTCGATGACGGGGAGCCGCCGGCCGACGCGGGCCGAGGCGACGGACGTGGCGAACGCGGTGCTCGACGGAACGGACGCGGTGATGCTCTCCGGCGAGTCGGCGGTGGGGCGGTACCCGGCGGAGTCGGTGCGGATGCTGGCCCGGATCGCCGCCGCGATCGAGCCGCGGGAATCGAGCCTGCCCTCCGCGGAGCCGGCGGGAGTGCCTTCGAGCGCGCGTGACGCCCGGGACGTGATCGCGCTGGCGGTCGACCGCGCGCTCGAGGCGGTGGACGACGCGATCGTCGTGGTGCCGACCGTGTCCGGGGCGACGGCCCGGAGCGTGGCGCGGTGCCGCCCGGAGCCGTGGATCCTCGCCGTCAGCCCGAACGAAGCGACCGTCCGCCGCCTGCAGCTCACGCGCGGGGTGTGGCCGGTCCTGGTGGAGCGCGCGCCGGACGACTGGCGGGCGTTCGTGATGGAGAAACTCGCGGAACTCGGCCGGGAGGAGAAGGTCGTGATCCTGACCGAGGGGCCGTCGCCGGCGAACCCGGACCGGAGCCACCGCATGGAGATCCTCGAGATGGGGGAGGCCGGATGAGAACCGCCCTGATCGTCCTGGCCGCCGGGCTCGCCCTCGGCGCGGCGAAGGCGCCGGAGATCGACGTGCGCGTCGACCCGCGCGTGGAGCTTCTGAGCGTGATCTTCCGCCTCGCCGGCAGTCCGGAGTACTCGAAGGGTCGCGTGCCCGGCTACACGGCGGCCGTCGACGCGCACTTCGGCCCGCACCGCGAGCACGCGGTCGTCGCGCTCGCCCGGGACCTCCGCGCGAAGCGGGGAATCTCCTACGACGCGGTGGCGGGGATGGCCGTGCACCTCGACGACGCCGCTTCGCTGACGCCGGTCGTCCCTCTCGACCCCTGGCCGGCCTCCCTCGACCGCCGCTGGACGAAGGAGGACGCGGAGCGCTTCCTCGCCGCGGCCCGCGACTTCGCGAAGAAGACGGAGTTCGCGGAATTCGTCGCGGAGCGGGACGCGCTCTACCGGGAGACGGAGAGCCGGCTGTGCGCCCTCCTCGAGAAGGACGCCGGCTTCGAGTGGTTCGACGGTTTCTTCGGCGGGAAGCCCGGCCGGAAGTTCACGCTGATCCCGGCGCTCCTGAACGGCGGCATGTGCTACGGCCCCCGCGTGGAGAAGGACGGGAAGGAGGAGATCTTCTCCGTCCTCGGCGTCTGGAAGATCGACGCGGCGGGAAAGCCGGTCTTCGACCGCGACATGCTCGCGATCATCGCCCACGAGTTCTGCCACTCCTTCGTGAACCCCTTCGTGGAGAAATACCGTGGGGCGCTCGTCCCGCCGGCGGAGCGCCTCTGGCCGACCGTGGCGGAGGCGATGAAGCGCCAGGCCTACGGCGACGCGGAGATCCTGGTGAAGGAGTCCCTCGTCCGCGCGGCGGTGATCCTCTACCTGGAGCGCACGCAGGGAGAGGAGGCGGCGAAGAAGGAGGCGAGGCAGCAGACGCGGCTGTCGTTCACCTGGGTGCCGCGGCTGGCGGCGCTCCTCGCGGGACCGGCGGAGGGGAAGGGTCTCGACGGGCGGGTGCCGGAGATCGCGGCCTTCTTCGAGGCGGAGGCGAAGCGCGCCGACGCCGTCCCGAGGGTCGTCGCGATGACGCCGCCGAACGGCGCGACCGATGTCGACCCGTCGCTGGCGGAGATCCGGATCACGTTCGACCGGCCGATGGATCGCTCACGGTGGTCCTTCGTCGGCGGAGGGCCGACGTTCCCGACGACGCGCGGTCCGGCCGCCTGGAGCGTGGACGGGAAGACGATCACGCTGCCGGTGAAGCTCGTGCCCGGTCACCGCTACGAGTTCCGTTTGAACCGGGGCCGGCGCTTCCGGGGTTTCCGGAGCGCGGAGGGCGTCCCGCTGCCATCGGTCCCGGTGACGTTCACGACGAAGTGACAGATCGCTGACAGGCGTCGATCTGCCGCGGCGAGGTGACAGACCGGTGCCTGTCAGCGATGTGCCACCCGATTCGGGGCGGGAGGGAGGGTAATCCAGGATTGTCGAGACCAATGACCCTCGCCGTGCGTCTTCTCCTTCGAGATGACCATGCAACGGATCTCTCGCCCCGGTCCCCGACAAAGTATACTTAATGAGTATACGGAGGTCGGCATGGTGAAAGTCCGGAAGTGGGGGAACAGCCTCGGGATCCGCATCCCGAAGGCGATCGCCGAGATGCTCTCGATCTCGGACGGGAGCGAACTCGAGCTGGAGGTCCGCGACGGCGTCCTGCTCCTGACGCCCCGTCGGGACGATCGGCCGGACCTCGCCGACCTCGTGGCGCGCATCCGGCCCGGCAACCGGCACGACGAGATCGATACCGGCCGCCCACGCGGCCGGGAAGTGTGGTGATGGCAGGTCGCTTCGTGCCCGATCGCGGGGACGTGGTCTGGCTGGAGTTCGACCCGCAGACCGGGCACGAACAGGCGGGGCGGCGCCCGGCCCTCGTGATCTCGCCACGGGAGTACAACCGCCGTTCGGGCCTCGCGCTGCTCTGCCCGGTCACGTCCGTCGTCAAGGGATACCCGTTCGAGGTCCCGCTGCCGGAAGACCTGCCGGCGGAGGGGTGTGTTCTCAGCGACCAGGTGAAGAATCTGGACTGGCGCGCGCGGAAGGCCCGGCCCTGGTGCCGGGTGCCGCCGGAGACCCTTCGGGCCGTGACGGGCCGGATCCTCACGCTGGTGGAGGGCTGAAGGCCGTCCCGTTGTGGATTCCCCCGGGCCGGGCTGGTATCACACCTGACTCGCCCGCGCCGGGCGTGGTCGCGCCCTCTCCCGCATGGGCGACGGGGAAGGTGGCGGCACGAAGAGCGCACACCGGGAGGTGAACGTGTTTCGACTGGGAGGGTCCTTGCGTCCGTCGGACGGGGATTCCCTCGCGCGCGCCCTCGCGGCCGGGCTCGCCGACTGCCTCGAGCCGGAGACGGTCGAGCCCGTCGTCTCGGCCTCCGGCGGCGCGTGGCCCGACGTCGCGAGCCTCCTCGTCGACCTCACCGGTTGCCGCCTCCGTACCGACCGCTCCGCCTTCGGGGCCTCGGCCGACGGGGCGACCACGCCGGGGCCCGTCGTCGCTGAACTCGATCTTGGCGGCCGGCCGGTCACCATCGGCGGCACGACGCTGACCCTCGACCTCACGGCGAAGGGAGCCGGCTTTCGTTTTTCGGAAGGCGACGATCCCGTGGTGATGGTCCTCGACGGTCACGACGGCGGCGAGGCGAGCCTCTTCGTCACGCGGGACGAACTCGAGCGTCGCGTCGCCGAGGGGCTCGGGAAGAAGCTCGGCCCGCAGGGCGTCAAGGTGCTCTCGGTCGCGCTCGACCTGGCGCCGGCCGAGGGCAACCGCGTCGACGTCGACATCGCCCTGACGCTCCGGATGATGTTCAAGGCGAAGCTCAGGGCGAAGGCGCGGCTGCGTCTCGACGACGACATCACGCTCGTGGTGGAGGACACGTCCGTCACCGGGGAGAACATGGGCGGGAAGACGTTCGCGAGCCTGGCGAGGCCGCAGCTGACCGAGTTGACGGGAAAGGAGTTCGCGTTCGGGAACCTGTTGCCGGCCGGCGTGCGGCTGGCGGACGTGCGGCTGTCGACGGACGCCGGCCTGGGCGTCGCCGCGCGGATCGTCCCGGACTCCCGCCCATGATCGACGTGCTCCTCCCCCTCGGTCTCGGCTTCGTCGCCGCCGTCGTCCTCACGCCGCTCTCCATGTGGATCGCGCGGAGAAACGGCGTCGTGGCGCGCCCGGTCAAGGACCGGTGGAGCCAGCGGGAGGTGCCGCTGCTCGGCGGCACGGCGATCTTCGCCGCCTTCGTCGTCGCGGTCCTCCTGTCCGGCCCGGCGCATCCCGCCCTCGTCGCGATCCTCGCCGGGGGCAGCCTGCTGTTCGTCCTCGGCCTCGTCGACGACGTCGTCCACCTGCGGCCTTCCACGAAGCTGGTGGGGCAGGTGGTCGCGGCCTGCGTACTCGTGGCGCTCGGGGTCGAGGCCCGCTTCGTCGACAACCGGCTCATCACGATCCCGCTGACGATCGTCTGGGTCGTGGCCGTCACGAACGCGTTCAACCTCATCGACAACATGGACGGCCTGTGCGCCGGCGTGGGCACGATCGCCGCCGTCGCCCTCGCCGCCTACGCGCTGCGCTACGCGGGCGACCCCTTCCCCCTGGTGGCCCGGGTGAGCCTGGCCCTCGCCGGCGCCCAGGCGGGGTTCCTCGTCTTCAACGTCAACCCCGCGCGTTCCTTCATGGGGGACGCCGGCGCGCTGCTCATCGGTTTCGTCCTCGCCGCCGCCGCGATCATGGGGACCTACGAGCACGCCGGGAACCTCTTCCTCATCCTCGCCGTGCCGGTCTTCGTGCTCGGCCTGCCGATCTTCGACACGACGTTCGTCACGATCGTGAGGAAGCTCAACCGGCGGAAGATCTCGCAGGGCGGGAAGGACCACCTCTCCCACCGCCTCGTGGCGATCGGAATCGGGGAGCGGCGGGCCGTCTTCATCCTGTGGGGGATCTGCGCCGCGCTGGCCGGGCTCGCGGTCGCGGCCAGCTACCTCGACATCTTCGCGAACCTCTTCCTCATGGGCACCGCGCTGGCGGCCGTCGTCATCTTCGCGGTCTTCCTGGCGGAGGTGGCGATCTACCGGCCGGTGGAGGAGAGCGCGAAGCGCGACGTGGAGCAGGAGGTCCGCAAGACGTTCGTCAACTACGTCCGCGGGCCGTCGCTCGTGCTGCTCGACCTCGGCCTCATCTGCCTCGCCTGGCTCGCGGCCCACCTCGTGAAGTTCGAGGGCGTCGTGCCCGCCTTCGAGCAGGAGCGCATGCTGGAGTCGCTGCCCGTCGTCATCATCGCCCAGTCGATCCTGTTCCGGGTCTTCCACCTCTACCGGGGCATCTGGCGCTACTTCGGGGTCCGCGACCTGTTCTCGATCCTCAAGGCGGTGCTCGGCGGGACGCTCCTCAAGGTGGCTCTGATCGTCGTCCTGTTCCGCTTCGAAGGGTTCAGCCGCGAGGTCCTCGTGATCGACGCGATGGCCCTGTTCCTCCTGACCGCGGGTTCGCGGTTCCTCTTCCGGGCCCTGCTCGAGGCCCGCCGGTTCCCGCTGGACGGGCGCCGCGTCGTCGTCGTGGGCGCCGGGGACGCGGGCGAGCTCTGCCTCCGCGCCCTCCGGACGCGCAAGGGCATGGGCTTTTTGCCCGTGGCCATCGTGGACCCCGACCGGCGGCTCAAGGGGCGCGACCTCCTCGGGGTTCCGGTGCGGGGCACGCTCCCGGACCTGGAGAGGGTGGCCCGGGAATCCCGCGCCGAAGAGGTCGTCCTCTCCGGCCCGATGGAGGAGGAGGAGGTCGGGCGGATCCGCGAGACCTGCGACCGCCTCGAGCTGCCGCTGTACCTCGCGCCGGTCAGCCACGAGTTCGTTCGAATCTGATCCTTCCTCTTTCGTGGTGTGAACAAAGTGCAGCACCTTCCCCGGTACCCGGGCGGGAGAGCGCGCGACCACGCCGGGGATCGCAGCTCCGGAGGGCCGCTTCGGCCCCCGGGCTGCAACTCGTTCTGACCCCGGTCCTT
>JBDLIY010000145.1:0-8742 GCA_039714635.1 Planctomycetota bacterium | reverse complement strand
TCGGGGAGCGGGCCCGTCGCCGGCGGCGTGACGATTCACCTGGCGCCCCCGGAGCCGCCGGAGTCCGGCCTCGTCGTCGAGGGCGGAGCGACGGGCGCGGTCGTCCAGGTTCTGCTCACCGGTGTCGACTTGGCCGCCCGGGCGGGAGCGGCGGACGCATGATGCGGGGGCCGGGACTCCGGCGGAAGGGCGCGGGGCCCCCGTTCTTCTTCGGCGTCCTCTCCATCCTGGCGATCGTCCCCATGCTCGTCCTCGCGGGAGGATTCGAGCTCCCCCGCGCCTCGCGGCTCGCCCTGCAGTCGTTGACGCTGCTCTTCTGCGCCGCGTTCGTGCTGGAGTACGTCTTCGCCTGGCGTTCGGCCTCGCCGCGCCGGGGGTTCCTGAAGTCGACCGCGGCGGAGGCGATCCTCGTCACCGGACTCCTCTGCGGCATGGCCGCGACCGCGGCCTCGACGGAGATCACGGGCCTGAAAGTCCTCCTCGTGCCGGGGGAGGTCTACCTCGTCCTGAACCTGATCCTGAAGTTTCTCGCGCTGTTCCGGATCACGAGCCGCCGCCCGCTGTCGTACGCGAGGTCGTTCGTCCTCTCCTTCGCCGGGATCATTCTCGCCGGGACGCTGATGCTGCACCTGCTGCCGGCGGCGACGGTGCCGGACCACCGCATCTCCCTCGTGGACGCCTTCTTCACGTCGGTCTCCGCGACCTGCGTGACCGGGCTGGCGACGGTGGATACGGGGACGACCTTCACGCGGTTCGGCCAGGGCGTGATCCTCGTTCTGTTCCAGGTGGGCGGGCTGGGCCTGATGACGTTCGCGGCGTTCTTCGCCCTCGCGCTGGGGAAGGGGATGGGGCTCCGGGAGCGGGAGGCCATGCGGGGCGTGCTGAACCTCCGCGTGTCCGGCTCCATCGTTCGCGTGGTCGTGGGGATCCTCCTCCTGACGTTCCTGGTGGAGGGGTTGGCGGCCGTGGCCCTCTACTCCCGCTGGGGAGACGCCTGGTCTTCGGTCTTCCACGCCGTTTCCGCGTTCTGCAACGCCGGGTTCTCACTCCATTCCGATTCGCTGTCCGGCTTCGTCTCCGATCCCGTCGTGAACTGGACGGTGATGGCCGAGATCGTGATCGGGGGGCTGGGTTTCGGGGTCCTCGTCGACATCCTGGGGCGCCGGTATTTCGGGATCAGCGTCCTCGGCTGGCTCCGGCCGACGGACCAGGGGCCGGCGGGACGGCTGACGGTCCAGACGCGGATCGTGCTGATCTCCACGGTCGTGCTGATCGTCGCCGGCGCCGTCCTGACGTACCTGTTCGAGGCCGGTAACCCGGCGACGCTGGGGAATCTGTCGGCCGGGGACCGCATCACGGCCGCGGTTTTCCAGTCCGTGACCTCCCGCACCGCGGGCTTCAACACGATCCCGATCGGGGAGATGACCGAGGAGAGCCAGTTCCTGACGATGCTCCTGATGCTGATCGGGGCGTCGCCGGGCTCGACGGGGGGCGGCGTCAAGACCGTCACGACGGTCGTGATGATCCTGGCCGTCGTTTCGCTCTACCGGAACCGGACGCGGGTGGAGGTGTTCGGCCGGACGCTGCCGGTGAACACGGTGAACCACGCGGTGGTGATCGTATCCACCGCGATCGTCTTCGTGACGCTGACGACGCTGATCCTGACCATCTTCGAAAACCGGGGCACGGGCTCGGATCCCCGATTCCTCTCTCTTTTCTTCGAAGCGGCTTCGGCATTCGGCACCGTGGGGCTCAGCACCGGAATCACGCCCGGACTGTCCATCGTCTCGAAGCTGACGCTGTGCGTGACGATGTTCGTCGGCCGGGTCGGGCCGCTCTTCCTCGTGCTGGCCCTGTCCCAGAGGCAGATCGCCCGGCCCTACGAGTACCCCGAGGAGCACGTGATGATCGGGTAGGCTTGCGTGGATACCGGGTGTAGGAGGTACGGACCCCGGGTGGTTGTCACCCGGTCGTGGTACAGGAGGCGCATGCTCAGGTACGCGGTCATCGGGCTCGGACGTTTCGGCACGACCCTGGCGCGGCATCTCGGGGATCTCGGCGCCGAGGTCGTCGCGATCGACCATCGCGAGGAGCGGGTGGCCGAGGTGCGGGACCACGTCTCGGTGGCGATCCGCCTCGACGCCACGACGGAGCGGAACCTGCGCGAGCACGGTCTCGAGGGCGTGGACGTGGCCGTGGTGGGCATGGGCGAGAACTTCGAGGCGACCCAGCTCGTCACGGTGATCCTGAAGCGGCTGGGCGTCGGGCGGGTCGTGGTGAAGGCGCCGACGCCGCTGCAGTACGAGATTCTCACGCGGATCGGCGCGGACGAGGTGGTCAGCCCGGAGAAGGAGTCCGCGATCCGGCTGGCCCAGCGGCTCCTCTCGCCGCGGATCCTCGACTACATCGAGCTGGCCGAGGGCTACTCGCTCGTCCAGTTGAAGGCGCCGCCGGCCTTCGTCGGGAAGTCGCTGCGGGAGCTGGACGTCCGCCGCGTGTACGGGGTCAACGTGGTCGCGATGAAGCGAGTGGTCGAGGTCGGGGTCGAGACGGGAGGGGACGGGGAGGAGCGCGCGCGGCTCGAGGAGCGGTTCGTCGGCACGACGGACCCCACGGACGTCATCGAGGAAGGAGACGTGCTGGTGGTGATCGGGGCCGACGCGGACCTGGACCGGCTGGCGAACTGACCTATGAACCGGCGGGCGAAGCGGGGGGTGATGGACGCTCGACTACAGGGTGCTCTCGACGTACGAGGCGATCGCGGTTTCTTCCCGATCGGCAAGACCCTGAAAAAAGATCGCGACCTCGTAGCCCTCTCCTGCGTCTTCTTGAAGGGGACGGCTGCGGACGACGACTCCCTTGCAGGAGACCTCGGCCCACGAGTCCTCCCCGTTCATGTGGACGGGGATCTCGAGCCGGAGCCCCACGACCGTCATCGGAGACAGGTGGGTGTGGGTGACGCAGCGGACACCCGAGGCGGAGATGTCCTGCACCCGGCAGCTGTTGTCGGCGTCCAGAAGAAGGGAGAAGTCCGCGGGCGCGCGCGGATGGCGGCGGTGTTCGGTGGTCTCGCTCACGGAGAGGATCCTAGCGGGCCGTGCGAAACTGGTCAAACAGCACTGTGGCGGAGCAAGGAAGGAAGGACATGGCGAACTACAACAAGGTGATCCTCGTCGGCAACCTGACGCGGGATCCGGAACTGAAGTACACGCAAGGCGGATCGGCCGTCTGCGAGTTCGGGATGGCGGTGAATCGGACCTGGAAGGACCAGTCGGGCGTGCAGCGCGAGGAGACGACCTTCGTGGACTGCAACGCCTGGGGGCGGACCGGGGAGACGATCAACCAGTACATGTCGAAGGGCCGCCCGATCTTCGTCGAGGGGCGGCTGAAGTACGACAGCTGGGAGGCTCAGGACGGCAGCAAGCGCAGCAAGCTCCGCGTCGTCGTCGAGACTTTCCAGTTCCTGGGCGGTCGCGGCGAAGGCGGCGGCGGAGGAGACCCGCAGGGCGGCGGTCGACCGCAGCAGAGTCGTCCTCCCCAGCAGGATCGGCAGCCGCCGGCGCGCCAGGCGCCTCCCGCGCGGCCGCAGGAGCCTTCGGTCCAGGACTCCCCGCCGGACGACGACTTCAACCTCGACGACATCCCGTTCTGATCCCCGTTCCGATGGGGGAGCGGGCCGTGCTGCAGGAAGGGAAGCGGATGGCCGAAGACTACTTCGTGCACGAGAGTTCGACCGTCGACGACGGGGCGGAGATTGGCGGCGGCACGCGGATCTGGCACTTCTCCCACGTGATGGGGGGAGCGCGGATCGGCGAGGACTGCAACCTGGGCCAGAACGTGTTCGTCGCGAACGGCGTCGAGATCGGCCGGAACGTGAAGATTCAGAACAACGTGTCCGTCTATGAAGGCGTCGTCCTCGAGGACGACGTCTTCTGCGGGCCGTCGATGGTCTTCACGAACGTCCGGACGCCGCGGTCCCACGTTTCCCGGAAGCACGCCTACGAGAAGACGGTCGTTCGCCGGGGGGCTACGCTCGGCGCGAACTGCACCGTCGTCTGCGGAAACGAGATCGGCGCGTACGCCTTCGTGGCGGCCGGGACGGTCGTGACGGCGTCCGTGCTTCCCCACGCGCTCGTGGCCGGGGTCCCGGCACGACGGATCGGCTGGGTGTGTTCGTGCGGGGCCCGACTCGCCTTCGACCCGGTGCCGGCGGGCCACGCGACCTGCGACGAGTGCGGGGCGACGTGGGTGACCCACTGTGCGGCGGGGGGGGCAGCGGGGGGGGCGGGGGGCGTAGGAATCGGATCCCCGGGGGAGGGTTGATGCCCGGCAGCGAAGTCCTGATCCTCGTCTGTGCCGGCCTGTTCGGCGCGATGTTCGGCTCGTTCCTGAACGTCGTGATCCTCCGCCTGCCGGAGAAGAAGTCCCTGGTATGGCCGGGCTCGGCCTGTCCGAAGTGCGGGGCGAAGATCCGGGCGGTCGACAACGTCCCGATCCTCTCCTGGCTGATCCTCGGCGGGAAGTGCCGCGACTGCAGGGCGCCGATCTCGATCCAGTACCCGATCGTGGAGGCGCTGACCGCCGCCCTCACCGTGGCCACGGCCTGGCGCTTCCTGCTCCAGCCGGCGGCTCCCGACTGGGCTCACTTCGCCGTCGCCGAGGTGCTGATCCTCGCGCTGGTGCCGGTGACGTTCATCGACCTGAGCCTGACGATCATCCCCGATCGCATCACGAAGCCGGGGATGGTCGTGGCTCCCGTGCTCTCCCTCGTCGCGCCCGGTCTCCACCGGACCGAGTGGCTGACAGGCGAGGGGCTCTCCGAGCCGATGGCGGCCCTGCTCCTCTCGCTGCTCGGCATGCTGGCCGGCGCGGGGGCGATCTGGGGGATGGGCGTGCTCGGGAAGGCGCTCTTCCGGAAGGACGCCATGGGCTTCGGCGACGTGAACCTCATGGGCATGGCCGGCGGGTTCGTCGGCCCGGTGGGCGTGCTCCTGGCGATCCTGATCGGCTGCGTGGCGGGATCGGTGGCCGGGATCCTCACCTTCCTCGTCACGCGGTCGCGCTACATCCCGTTCGGCCCCTTCCTGTCGGTGGGAACGGTCGTCGTCCTCTTCTTCCACGACGAGGTCTGGCACTTCATCACCGTGACCTATCCGGGGATGTTCACCTGAGAGGTCGCGAACAGAGACCCAAAAAACCCCTCATGGCGGGTCAGAATTCCTTTGACCCCCCATATTTTGTGTTTCGTCCTTGACTCCGCCTTCGGAGTCGCTACACTTCTCGTGAATGGGCGCCGGGAACTCGCGCAAGATGGGATTCCGGCGTGGGCGACACCGAAGGAGGGTAGTAATGGGCCGGCTGGCGATCATCGTTTCCGCACTCTGTGTTCTCGTTGTCTTCTCCGGCTGCAAGAGCGCCAACTGGGAGAAGCGGTACCTCAAGAAGGAAGAAGAGAACCGGGCGTTGAAGGAAGCCTTCGACGTTCAGAACGAGCGGATCGCCGTGAAGGACGCTTCCGCGGAGCAGTTGCGCCGCGACATGGACGACACGCAGGCGGAGATCGATGCTCTCGCCGCCGAACTCGCCTCCATGGAGGGCAGGCCGCCGACCCAGGCCCGCGATTCGGAGTACGAGGACCTCGTCGCCGACTACGAGCGCCTGAAGAAGGAATACGGCGATCTGGTCCGGATCACCGAGGACGGCAACCTGGAGATCACGCTGCCGGCGAGCATCAACTTCGCCTCGGGTTCCTACAAGCTCACCAAGGCGGGCAAGCAGACCCTCGACGGCGTCGCGCGGCAGCTGACGAACGAGTTCTCGAACAACAAGATCCTGGTCATCGGCCACACGGACTCGGATCCGATCCGGAAGTCGCCTTTCAAGGACCTCATGGAACTCGGCGGAGAGCGGGCCTTCGAGGTGGTTCGCTACCTGGCGACGAAGGGTGTCGCGAAGAGCCGCATGACCGGCTCGAGCCGCGGCGACCAGGACCCGGTCGCGTCGAACGCGACGGCGGCGGGGAAGAAGAAGAACCGCCGCGTCGAGATCGTCGTGGTCATGCCGAAGACGAAGGCGAAGGCAGACAAGAGGAACTGAGTCGTTCAACCGAGTGTTCTGGAGGGGGCCGGTTCGCCCGAGGTGATCGGTCGATAGGTCAACGGGGGCATCGGTCATCTTCTCGGCGGCACCCGATGGACGTGGTGACGCGCGGGGAAGTGGACCGGCCCTCTGCGGGACGCTCTTGAAGGGGAGTCAGAACCGACACCAGAGCGCAAGAGAACATTTCCGGTAAGGGCGGGGCCCCCAACCAACTCCTGTCAACACTTCGCCCACTCTTTAGCACCGCCCCGCCCCCCGGAAATCTTACGTACGAAAGGGCCGGCCTTCGGGTCGGCCTTCTTCGTTTTCCGGGTCGCCTCGAACCCGGTTTTCTTTCTCCGTGAAGCCGCCGCGCCTCCCGTAGGATCCCTAGCTTGCTCCCCCCGCGGAATGGAGGCGCCGTTTCCATGGCTTACACCACGAAGGACATCCGTAACGTCGCGCTCGGAGGCCACGCCGACGCGGGCAAGACGAGCCTCGCCGAGGCCATGCTTCTGAAGGCCGGTGTCGTCACGCGGCAGGGGCGCGTCCCCGAGCAGAACACGGTCTCGGACTTCGACCCGGACGAGCACGAGCGCGGCCACTCGGTCGACACCTCCATCCTGCACTGCGACTGGAACGGGAAGCGGATCAACCTCCTGGACGCGCCGGGTCGCCCCGAGTTCTACGGGAAGGCCATCGAGGCGCTCGCCGCCGTCGAAACCGTGGCGATCGTCATCAACGCGTCCTCCGGCATCGGCATCAACGCCCGCCGCGTCTGGCTCCGCGCCGAGAAGATGGGCCTGGGCCGGATCATCGTGATCAACAAGATGGATCACGACAACCTCGAGCCCGACGCCCTCCTGGCCGAACTCCGCGAGGCGTTCGGGGACCGGCTGATCCCGGCGAACCTCCCCCTCGGCCACGGCGCCGGCTTCACGGGCGTCGTCCCGACCCTCACGCTGCCGGCCGACCTGCCGGCCGAGGTGGCGGACGAGGCGCAGGAGGTCCACGAGGCCCTGATGGAGGCCGTGATCGAGGCCGACGACGATGTCCTCGAGCGGTACCTCGGCGGCGAGGAGATCTCCCCCGAGGAGCTGTCCGCCGTCGTCGTGAAGGCCATCGCCACCGGCACCGTCGTTCCGGTTCTCTACACGAGCGCCGAGAAGAACGTCGGCGTCGAGGAGCTGATGAGCTTCCTCGCCGACTCCGCCCCGTCGCCCGAGGGCCCGATCAACCGGACGATCTACCAGGGCCGCGAGGGTGAGGAGGAGATCGAGAAGAACGCCGACTCCGCTCTCTCCGGCCAGGTCTTCAAGATCATGACCGACGACTACGTGGGGAAGATCAGCTTCATCCGGGTCTTCTCCGGTGAGATCAAGGCCGAGGGCAGCATTCACAACCCGCAGACCGGCAAGTCCGACAAGGTGAAGGAGATCTTCACCATGCAGGGCAAGGAGCAGGAGCACGTGAGCGTCCTGGTCGCCGGCGACATCGGGGCCATTCCGAAGCTCGAGAGCCTGAACATCGGCGACACGATCTGCGCCGAGGGAGAGGTCTGCAGGATCCGGCGGCCGGACTTCCCCCAGCCGATGGTGTCCGTCGCGGTGGAGCCGAAGAGCCGCGGGGACGAGGGGAAGATCGGTCAGTCCCTGGCCCGGCTCGCGGACGAGGACCTGACCTTCCAGCCGGAGCGCCGGAGCGACACGCGCCAGCTGGTCGTCTCCGGAATGTCGAGCGCCCACCTGAATGTCATGCTCAACCGGATGAAGCGCCGGTTCAACGTCGAGGTGGACACGAAGCCGCCGAGGATCGCCTACCGCGAGACGCTCACGGGCGAAGGCAAGGCCAGGTACCGTCACAAGAAGCAGACGGGCGGCGCCGGGCAGTTCGCCGAGGTCCACCTCCGGGTCGAAGCCCAGGAGCGGGGCGCCGGCTTCGAGTTCGAGAACGAGGTCGTCGGCGGAAACATCCCTCACCAGTTCATCCCCTCCTGCGAGAAGGGAATCCGGGCGCTGCTTACCGACGGCGTGATCGCGGGCTACCCGATGGTCGACGTCAAGGCGGTCGTCTACGACGGCAAGCACCACCCCGTGGACTCCAAGGACATCGCGTTCCAGATCGCGGCCCGGAACGCTTTCAAGGAAGCGGTCCGCGAAGCGAAGCCGGTGCTCCTCGAGCCCGTGATGGACGTCGAGATCCTCATCCCGCCGGAGACGATGGGCGACATCTCCGGTGACCTGAACAGCCGCCGCGGCCGGATCGTGGGCATGGACACGCTCGCCGGCATGCAGCTGATCAAGGCGCAGGCCCCGCAGGCGGAGCTCCTTTCGTACGCCGCCGACCTCCAGTCGATCACGGGTGGCGAGGGCTCCTTCACGGTGGCCTTCTCCCACTACGAGCCGGTCCCGTCCCACATCGCGGACAAGATCATCGCGCAGCACAAGGACACGGACGAGGACTAGGGGTATCACGAAGGCTCGGGTGAGGGTGGCAAGGGAAGCTCCGTCATGCTCCTCCGGCCCGAACCACCGGAATCGTTTTCCCACGGAGCCAGGCTGTCTTCGATGAGGGGATGCCCGAGGGCATTTGTCGCACGCCTCCTCGCCGACGAAACCCCGCGGGACTTACAGCGGCATCGTGTCTGCGCCGGCGAAGGAACGC
>JBDLIY010000144.1:0-8752 GCA_039714635.1 Planctomycetota bacterium | reverse complement strand
CGGGACGCTGCGTGACATCACCGAGGCGGCGATTCGCCAGGTGGTGGGTGACCGCCAGATCGACGAGGCGATGACGACGGGGAAGGCGGAGATCCAGGCCGCGGTGAAGGAGATCATCCAGAGCCTCGCCGACCGCTATCAGCTCGGGGCCTGGGTCCAGACCGTGAACATCCAGGACGCGCTGCCGCCGAAGGATGTCGCCGCCGCGTTCCAGGACGTCAACACGTCGATCCAGGACAAGGACCGCTTCAAGCAGGAGGCCGAGGCCTACCGCAACCAGAAGATCCCGGAGGCGGAGGGGCAGGCCGAACAGGTCCTGCGCGACGCCGAGGGCAAGAAGGAGGCGCGCATCGCCCGGGCGAAGGGCGATACGGAGCGCTTCCTCAAGTTGGCCGCGGAGTACGAGAAGGCGCAGGAAGTCACGCGGGAGCGGCTGCTCCTCGAGACCCTGGAGCGGATCCTCCCGCTCGTCGCGAAGGTGATCGTGGACAAGGACGTGGCCGTGCTCCACCTGAACAAGCTGGACGCGGAAGGGGGTGCGAAATGAAACGGTCCGCATTCACCGTCCTCGGCGTGGTCCTCCTCGTGATCGGCCTCTTCCTGCTGAAGGCCTCCCTCTTCGTCGTGGACGAGACGGAGCAGGCCGTCGTCGTGCGCCTCGGCCGCCCCGTCCACGTCATCGCCGGCGATCGCACGGACGAGGCCTGGAAGAAGATCGAAGCCGCCGTCGCCGAAGAGGAGAAGCGTTCGAACACCACCATCCGCCTGTCCCGCGGCGCCGGGCTCTACTTCAAGACGCCGTTCGTGGACGACGTGAAGATCCTCGACGACCGGATCCTCGAGTACGACAGCAAGCCGGCGGAGATCGTGACCCGCGACAAGAAGTCGCTGAACGTGGACAACTACGCCCGCTGGCAGATCGAGAACCCGCTGCTGTTCCTGCTGCGTGTGAAGGACGAGATCAAGGCCCAGTCCCGCCTCGACGACATCGTGTTCTCCGACCTGAGGCAGTTCCTCTCCAAGTCCGACATGTGGGAGATCGTGAGGACGACGAACGGCGTGCTTGAGCAGGATCCGGAGTTGAAGTCGATCCGGGAGGGGTACGGGCGCGACGAGATCCTCCAGCGCGTGACGACACTCGCCAACAGCAAGCTCGGCGAGCACGGCATCCGCGTCCTCGACGTCCGCATCAAGCGGGCCGACCTTCTGCCCCGGAACGAGCGCGCGGTCTTCGAGCGGATGACCGCGGAACGCAAGCGGAAGTCCGACCAGAACCGCGCCGAGGGGAAGAAGGAGCAGCAGAAGATCCAGGCCGAGGCGGACAAGCAGGTGCAGATCATCCTGGCCGAGGCGGATCGCGACGCCCAGATTCTGCTCGGCGAGGGCGAGGCCACGGCCGCCGCCACCTACGCCGCGGCCTACGAGGCCCACCGCGAGTTCTACAGCTTCATCCGCGGCCTCGAGGCGCTGGAGAAGTCCGTGGACGAGAACACCCGGCTCGTGATCGGTACGGACAGCCCGGTGTTCCGGTACCTGAAGGAGATGACGACGAAGTAGCCCGGACACCCTGGGAGGGACCGATGATTCCGATGTTGTCGACCACGCTCCAGGACCAGGCCACGCAGTTCCTCGAGCAGCCGCCGTTCTTCGTCGGGTGGGGGACGCTCGCGCTCATCAACGCCGGGCTCGCCCAGGGGAAGCACCGGTCCGGGCTCGCCTGGTTTCTCGTCTCGCTGCTCTTCGGGCCGATCGCCACGCTGCTGATCGTACTGCTCGACGATCCGTCAGAGAGAAGCGGATGAACCGTTTCGCCGGCGCCCTGATCAGGACGCGCGGACGGGGCGCTCCCCGCGCAGAACGGGGCCGGGCTTCGCGCGGCTCTCGGTCAGAGTGAGGCGGAAACGCTCGTCGTAGCCGGCGGGATTGCACTTCCCGCAGGACGCCCGGCGCCGCTTCTTCGACGGCAGCTCGAGGCCGCAGTTCGGGCAGGCGTAGACGTAGCGGTAGCGCGACAGGTCGGCCCAGCGCGTGGCGTAGCGGAACTCGTTCCAGTCGACGCCGAGGGCGGCCGCGATCGGCCGGCCGATCCGACGGAACTCCGGTCCGTGGTTCGGCGTCACGAGGTGGATCATCTCGTGGGCGATCGTTGTCGGCAGCGAGTCCGGCTGGCGGCGCCAGTAGAGGCGGGAGACGCGGATCAGCCGGTCGTCCGGCCGGCAGGAACCGGCGCTCGACGTCAGGCGGTTCGACCATTCCAGCCGGGCGCTCAGGCGGCCTTCGAAGAAGCGTTCGTTCAGGTCGGCGAAGACCGTGTCGAGGTCCGGCGGTCCGGCCACGGGCGGTCGCTCGGGAAACAGGAAGAGCTGTCCCGAGTCCTTCTCCGTCCTGAAACTGGTGCGCCGCCGTGCCATGTGCCGGATCATCCCCCGTCAGTCCGGTCCTGTCCACGAATGGCGTGCTATTCTCCGCCCCGTGAACATGCGGAGCTGGAAACGACGAATCATGACCTACGCGATCACCGCCGTCGTGCTGTTCCTCGTCATCGGGCTGGCCATCCGGCTGCTCGAGCCGAAGCTGCTCTACCACCCGTCGCCGCTCGAGGCGGGGGCCATCGATTCGCTGAAGCAGGCCGTCGGCGACGGGGGCGATCGGTACGAAGAGGTCGACTTCGTCGCCGAAGACGGCGTGCGCGTCACCGGGTGGCTCGGGACGCCGAAGGAGCCACGCGGCACGCTCCTCTGGTTCCACGGCAACGCGGGCAGCGTGGCGCACCGGTGGGGCGACTTCACCGCGTTCGTGCGCGACCTTGGCCTGCGCACGCTGATCGTCGACTACCGGGGCTACGGCCGGTCGGAGGGGTCGCCCGGCGAGGCGGGCCTCTACCTCGACGCGCGGGCGGCGCTCGACTTCCTCGGGAAGCGCGGCGTCGACTCGAAGGATGTCTGGGTGCTGGGCCGCTCGCTCGGCGGCGCGGTCGCGGTCGAGCTCGCGACGGCCCGGCCGGTGAAGGGTCTGGTCCTCGAGTCGACGTTCACGAGCGCGCCGGCGATGGGGCGCGCGATGCTGCCGTTCTTCCCGGTGTCCTGGTTCATCCGGAGCCGGTTCGACAGCGAGACCCGGATCGCCACCCTGGACCTGCCGATCCTGCTGTTCCACGGCCGGGACGATCGGATCGTGCCGTTTTCCCACGCCGAGAACCTTGCGGCGGCGGCGAAGGCCGGGAACCTCACGCTCGTGCCCGTGGAGTCCGACCACAACGATCTGTCGATGAGGCTGGGGAAGGCGTACTTCGACCGGGTGGGGGACTTTCTCGCGAAGTGACGGGAGGCTACTCTTCCTCTGCCTTCTCTCCGTCCGCCTTCTCTCCGGCCGGCTGGGTCGTTCCGCAGCTGTCGCAGATCTTGAAGGGCTTCTCGCTCGTCTCGCTGCAGAAGGCGCAGGAGAAGTAGCTGATCGGACGGTCCCGTCGGTCCTTCCGGTCGCGCTCGGTGGTCATGGGTGAAAAGTGGACTGTCCGGCGCCGGAATGCAAGCACCTTCCGAAGTGAGGTTCAGTCGCCGAAACGTCCCGCGATCCCGTGGCCGCAGTCCGGGCAGGTTCCCGCCGCCGTGACCCGCACCTCGCCGACGAAGTAGCCGGTCCGCGTGACGAGGACCGCTCCGCAACCGGGGCACTTCGTGTTCTCCCGGTCCCCGACCGCGCCGGCCCGGTTTCCGGGATAGACGTAGGAAAGGCCGGCGGCCCTCCCGATGTCGTGCGCGCGGATCAGCGTCTCCGGCGGCGTCGCCCGCGGGTCGCGCATCCGGTAGTCGGGGTGGAAGGCGGTCACGTGCCAGGGCAGGTCGGCGGAGAGCCCGGCGAGGAAGGAGGCGATCTCCGCGAGCTCGTCGTCGCCGTCGTTGAAACCCGGGACCACCAGCGTCACCACCTCGACCCAGATCCTGCGATCGACCAGGCTCTCGATCGTCGCGAGCACGTGGTCGAGGACGCCGCCCAACTCGCGGTAGCTCTCCGGCCGGAACGACTTCAGGTCCACCTTCATCAGGTCGAGGCGCGGCGCGAGGAAGTCGAGGACCTCCGGCGTGCCGTTGCCGTTGGAGACGAACGACGTGAGGAGGCCCCGCTCCTTCGCGATGTCGAAGACCTCCGCCGCCCAGTCCGCGGTGATCATCGGCTCGTTGTAGGTCGAGGTGACGACGGGCGCGCCGTTTCGCATCGCCGCGTCGACGATCTCCCTCGCCGTCACGTCGGTGACGGGCGCGCCCGCCGCGTCGTCACGCAGCGCCTGGCTCGTCAGCCAGTTCTGGCAGTAGGAGCAGTGGAAATCGCAGCCGAGCATCCCGAACGACAGCGCGTCCGAGCCCGGGAGCACGTGATAGAAGGGCTTCTTCTCGATCGGGTCGACGGCGAGGCCCGCGACGTAGCCGCGCGGCGCCATCAGCGTCCCCGCTTCGTTCCACCGGACCTTGCAGACGCCGCGCTTTCCGGGCGGGATCCGGCAGCGGTGGCCGCAGGCGAGACAGCGGACGCGGTCGTTCTCGAGGACCTCGGTCAGTTCCGGCGCGGCCGGCGCGGCGCGGGCTCTCAGGTTGGTCTCCAGGGTGGCCACGTCCCGATCCTAGCGCGTATGTGCGGGTTTTGCCCTGACTCCGTATGGAGGAGACGCGGTAGAAGAGTTCCGGAGGACACACCCATGCAGAAACCCCTCACCGACTTCGCGCGGCTCATCGGCCGGGCCGCGAAGCTCTTCCGCTACGCGGGGATCGCGGTCCTCGCCCTGGTCGTCTGGTTCATCGGGCGGGAGGTGACGGCGCTCGCGCAACTCGCGGGCACCGTGCACCCGGCGCTGTCGTGGATCGTCGTGGCCATCGCGCTGCTGCTCGCCTGGCGCCTCATCGGCGTGCCCGTCTGGCGCTACTTCCGGATGCCCGTGGCGATCTCGCCCCCGGACCTGCCGGACGCGGACGCCGCGCACCTGGAGCGGCGGCTCGATTACCTCGGTCGCTACCTCGGCGCGCTACGCCGGAATCCGCTCCTCGCCGATTCCCGGGGCGACATCGAGGCCGTGCGGCGGGACGCGGCGGCGCTCCGCGGCGGGATCCGCGCGAAGGACGAACCCGCGGCCGCCCTCCGCGAGTTCGAGAAGTCCCGCGTGGAGCCGCTCCTCGAGCCCCTCGATCGCGAGGCCGACCGTGTGATCCGCGCCGAGGCGCTGGCCGTCGGCGTCGCGACGGCGCTCTCCCCGAACGGGACCCTCGACGCGGCGATCGTCCTCTGGCGGAACGCGAACCTCGTCTCGCGGATCGGCAACATCTACTACGGTCGGCCGGGCGTGCGCGGGAGCTTCCGGATCCTGCGGGACGTCTCCTCGGCGGCGCTTCTCGCCACCTACCTCGAAGGCCTCTCCGAAGTCGCGGGCGGCGTGCTCCGCGGGATGCTCGGCTCGGTGGCCGGCGTCGTCGCCGGGCCGCTCGTCGACGGGAGCGTGAACGCGATCGCCACCCTGCGCGTCGGCTACCTGGCGAAGGGGCGGTGCCGCTCGTTCCGCGCCTGGAACGACGCCACGCGGACCCAGGCCCTCGCCGACGCGCTCGCTGCGGCGAGGGATCGCTCCGGGGAGGTCCTGGCGGAGATCGCCTCGAAGGCCGGAAAGGGTTTCGGCAGCGTCGGGGACGCGGTGAAGGGCGGTCTCGCTTCGCTCCTGTCGAAGCTGAAGGGCGAGGAAACGGGCCCGGCTACGGCGTGAACTCGGCCGGGTTCAGCCGACGCGTTCGATTTCGTCGAGCCCGACCCGGATTCGCGGGGCGCCGGACTTGTCCTTCCCCGACGGCTTCGCGCCCTTCGGGAGGCGGATCCGGTTGCCGCGGTAGAGCGGCGACTTCGGCGGCGTCGGCAGCGTCAGGGCCACCCGGCCGCGCGCGCCGCAGAGGTAGATCACCGTGCCGTGCTTGCCGCGCATCGGCTCGGACAGCACCTCGAGGACGCCGCCGCGCGGATCCCGCGCGCTCTTCGAGACCGCCAGGTAGGTGACGGTCAGGCGGGTCCGCTCGAGATCCAGCACTCCGTCCACGTCGGCGACGACGGGCGGGCGCTGGAACGGCACGTCGACCACGCACCAGTCCTTCGCGCCGGGGGCGAGCGTCGGGCAGCGCCCGGAGTGCGGGCAGGGGCCGAGGATCCCGAACTTCGCCTCGAGCAATGCGCCCCGGATCCGGGCCAGCGCCCGCGCGGGGACGCGCTGCGCCGGTTCCGTGATCACGAGCGTGCCGGAGCGTTTCGCCAGCGAGACCGCGAGATCCCGCGCCGGGCCGGGGTCGCGGCCGCGGCGGGGGTGGAGTTCGTTCAGGACGTGACCGGCCATCGTCACCGCGAACGTCCCTCCCGGCAGCGCCTTCGCGTCGCGGGCCAGGTCCGCCTTCCGGGTCTTCACACGGGGGCCGTCGGGAAACAGCTTCGCGAAGAGTTTCTGCGCCAGCTCCAGGGCCGGCTCGCTCTGGTCGACGAGGACGATCTCCGATTTCGGATGGGAACGCGCGGCGAGCGCCAGGGCCGTCACGCCGACGCCGCACCCCACGTCGAGAGCACGTTCGCCCTCACCGAGCGCCAGCCGGTGGCGGTGGAGGACGAAGGAGGCCCGGGCGGCGTTCGTCAGGCCGGAGAGCGCGAGGTAGGCCTTCGCGTCGCGCGGCGTGACGAGGTAGTCCGGCGCGCGCCGGCCGCGGCCCGTCGTGAAGCCCCGATGGAGGTACTCGAGGGCGTCCTTCAACTTCGCGGCCGGCCCGGCGATCCCGGCGACCTGCTCGGCCAGCCGGGCCATGAAGGCTTCGTGGTTCATGAGCCCGATTTCCTCTGGCTGGCCTTCGTGAGGAACGCCTGCTCCTTCCGCGTGAGGCTGTTGATCCCCTCGCGGGAGATCTTCTCCAGGAGTTCGTCCATCCGGGCCTCGATCTCCCGGTCCTTCTCCGCCTCCGTCTCGCGGCGCTTCCGCTCCTTCTCCTCGCGCTTCGAGAGCCGGGTGCTCTCCGCGACGCTCGCCTCGAAGGCGGAGTAGCCCTCGTAGAGACCCATCTCGCTCTGCGCGATCGCCAGGGCCTGTCTCCGGTTGACCCAGGCGCTCCAGCCGACGAAGACGGCGATGAAGGCGAGGACCAGCTTCGAGGACAGAACCGCCCATACGAGGATCCCGGCGGCCGCGAACAGCGCGATCGTGGTGACGGTGATCGTGCTCCGGATCCGCCCCTGCCGGCCGTGGAGCAGGCCACGGAGGATCCGGCCCCCGTCCATTGGGAACGCCGGGATCAGGTTGAACAGGAGGACGATCAGGTTCGCCTTGTGGATCAGGTAGGCGAGTTGCTGCACGGTCGTCTGGACTCCATCGGTCACGGGCGTGGGCCAGAACCACATCGGGTTCAGAAAGTCCGGACCGATCCGGATTCCGATCGCCGCGAACAGCGGGAGGAAGAGCAGCACGAACGCGAGGTTCACCGCCGGTCCGGCCGCCGCGATGCGGACCTCGGCCCCGCCGACGCGCTCTTCGCCGAGCGTGGCGAGACCGCCGAGGACGGAGAGAGTCACCTTTTCCGCTTCGACGCCCTCCCGCCGGCCGGCGAAGACGTGGCCGAACTCGTGCAGCAGGACGATCCCGAACAGCGCGACGACGGTGACCGCGACCATCCAGCCCCAGGCGGCGCCCGCCTGGATCCCCTCGACCAGTGGATACAACACCAGGAACAGGGGGAACGTCCAGTGGACGAAGATGCGCACACCGGACAGGGATCCGGCGGGAAGGGCCCAGTTCATCCAGCTCAGGGGATCGCTTCGTTCCCGGTACTCCATGGCGACCATTCTTACCCGGGGACCGGGGCGCGACCGGTCAGTTTTCGCGGCGGACGTAGGTGCCGGCGTTCTCTTCGGCCAGGCGGAGGAGGAGGTCGGCCGCCTCGTGGGCGTCCTCCTCCCGGCGCGCCGGGACGGTGCGGGGACGGTTCAGCGGGACGGGCCGGTCGACGAAGGCGATCGAGTGGATCTTCAGCTTCCGCATCCGGTTCAGCCAGCGGATCCGGACCCGGATCCCGTCGTGCTCCGTCACTTTTCCGGCGGAGGGACAGCCGTCGCCGAGGAGGAAGATCGTGTCCGCCTCGCGGTGACGGTCGAGCGCCTGGACCAGGGCGTCGAACAGGTTCGTCTCGCCCCCGACGGAGAGCCCCTCGACGAACTTCTTCGCGTCCGCGATCGTCGCGGGGGTGGCCGGCCGGGCGCGGTCGCTCCACCACCTCGGGCTGCCGCCGAAGCCGGCGACGGAAAAGACGGTGCGCCGGTTCAGCCGGGAGAGCGTGGTGGCGAGTTCCTTCCGGGCGACCTCGATCCGCGACGGCTTCCCCGCGTTCATGCTGCCGGAGGTGTCGACGAGGAAGAGCACGCGGTCGGAGAGGATCTCCATCCCGTAGTAGCGCGAGACGGACTCCCCTCCCGCCGGCGGCTTCGCGGGCCTCTTCTCCGGATCGAGGAGCCACATCTCCCAGGCGGCGGCGTCGAAGCCGAACTTCTGGCCGGTCATCGCCTCGAGGACCTCGCGCGCGGCCGCGATCACGCGGAGCCGAGGGTCCTTGAGCATCCCGACGACGTGCAGGAGGTGCTTCTTCGCTCCGAGCGTGCGGATCGCGCGGGCCACCGCCTCCCGGACGAGGGGCTCCGGGTCGTTCACGCGCGAGAGGACGAGGTTCGTCGCCGCGGCGTCTCCGGTGAGCGCCAG